>JBNMOT010000017.1:0-33424 GCA_051275515.1 Oleispira sp.
TAAAGGATCAACAATTTCATAAGTATGCTGGGATGCTTGAGCACGTTAGTAAGGAAAGCCATACAGAACTGGTAGGTTTTTATTACTCAAAACTAATGGAATCATGTATTGGTTGCCATAGTAAGCATGCGAAGCATCGTTTTCCTCTCTTCACGAATGACCCAGCAAAGAAAGGGCATCACCATTAATACACGAGGGTTCCGTCATCAACGATAAATACGATTCTAAACCCACTCGCCGAAATCCTTGGGTTTCTGCGGGTGTCGTCATATTCATATTGATACTGCTAGGGCTTGCAGTCACGTCGCTGCCTAAAGGTTTTAAGATGACCCACGATCAAATAGGCACCGGTTTGCCAGCTTTGGTGTTTGTCTATGATCCAAACCTTGTCATTAGCATAAGCCAGGCTGAACAAATGGAGAAAGCTTATGATCAGCTTGGTGGCCAAGTTTTTTTTCTTATCGCTAAAATTAAGACGCCAGAGGGAGACCAGTTTATTGCTGAACACCAAGCCCGCATTTCGGAGCTTTTACTCTTCGACCCATCTGGTAAACTCATTAAAAGACAGTCTGCTTTGAAAAGTTCTAGCGAACTAATCCAGTGGATTACTGCAGATAAGCGTTATACACACTAGGGTAGCTTTATGGAATTTTACATAATTGTTTTTGCAGTGACTTATGTTCTTTTAGGTTTAGGGTTAACCAGCTATATTTTTTCGTACCTAAAAACGCATCATAAATCTACGTATGTTGATCTAGGCTCGCCCTCACAAATCACAAATAACACGGCCTCAAATAATTGGGTATTCTTAAAGTTTATTTTTACCAATTCGTATAAAAATTTAGGCGATCCTAAATTTAGTAGGTTGTGTGTAAGCTTGAAGTATATTCTGGTTGTTTTGGTTCTGTTTATCGTTGTTATCCCTGCGCACTTCTTAAATGTTGTGTAACAAGACAAGCCCCTAGCGTGGTGAAAAGCTTGCGCGGCGCCTCAAAGCAGTCTGTGGTAAGACCTTAGGGCAATACCAGCAACATCTAGGCTGCTTGGAAGCCAAAGACTTATTAAAGGGTACCGCGATATCAGTCATTTTGGCCGTATCTTTCACCGGCATTGCGGGCAAAGCCCGAAGGCGTATCGTGATAAGGTGAGTCATAAGTTGTTTGTCGGCTAATTCTTCTGTTCACTTGCTGGCCAAGTCGCTATAATCGCGCTGTTATTTTAGGCGAGGTTTATCGGCGGTATGCGCCTTATTCGTGGGTTATACAACATTCCATCCGACTTTTCGGGCTGCGTTGCTACTATTGGCAACTTCGATGGCGTTCATTTAGGACATCAAGCGATTCTGCAGGAATTGAAAAGCAAGGGTGAAGAACATCAATTACCAACCGTGGTGATGATGTTTGAACCTCAACCGCGTGAGTTTTTTGCCGCGGATCAAGCGCCTGCGCGTCTGGCTAATCTGAGTGAGAAGTTACAAGATCTCGCCGGCTTTGGCATTGACTATGTTTTCTGTCTGCCGTTCAACCAAAAATTGCGTTCGATGAGTGCCGATCAGTTTATTCAAGCCATCCTCTTGGATGGGTTAAAAATCAGTCACTTGATCGTCGGTGATGATTTCCGCTTTGGCTGTGATCGCACCGGTGATTATCAGCTATTGCAGCAAGCCAGTTTTAGCGTTGAAGATACCCCAACCTTCGAACTAGACGGTGAGCGAGTAAGCAGCACGCTTGTTCGAAAGCGTTTAAAGGCAAACGATTTGGCCTCAGTGAGTAAGTTACTGGGGCGCCCTTATCGTATGAGTGGCCGCATTGGTTATGGGCGTCAGTTAGGGCGTACGATTGGTGCTCCTACGGCGAACGTTATTTTACAGCGTGATAAACTGCCCATGACAGGGGTGTATGCGGTAAAAGTGATCGAGATTACGGTTGACGCGTGTCATGCCAGCCAAGTGCTCGATAAAAATGGCAAGCTTAAAGAGTGGCAAGGTGTGGCCAATATCGGTGTGAAACCGACGGTTGCGGGGGCGCCTGAGCCTTCGCTGGAAGTCCATATTTTTGATTTCCCGAACGCGACGCATGACGGCGATTTATACGGTAAGCGTTTAAGTATCGAGTTTTGCCAGAAGATCCGTGAAGAGAAAAAGTTTAACGGTTTGGATGAGCTAAAAACCGCCATCGACCATGATATGACCGTTGCTCGAGAATTCTTTTCTTAAGTACAGCAACGAATACACAGAATTAAATTTAAAACATAAGTGCTTAACAGCAGATTATAGTTGGAATAAAAATGAGCAATAAAGACCAAACGGGAAAAGTAGAGAGCCAATATAAGGCCACGTTAAATCTGCCAGAAACGGATTTCCCCATGCGTGGAAATTTGGCGCAGCGTGAGCCTGAATTATTAGCCCAATGGCATAACATGGGTTTGTATCAGAAAATTCGTAATGCCCGCTCTGGTCGTGAACAGTTTATTTTGCATGATGGCCCTCCGTACGCAAACGGTGATATCCACATTGGTCATGCGGTCAATAAAGTATTAAAAGATATTATCGTCAAGTCGAAGACGATGTCTGGATTTGATGCGCCGTATGTTCCTGGTTGGGATTGCCACGGTTTACCGATTGAGTTGAAGGTTGAAAAACTTGTGGGCAAAGCAGGCGATAGCGTAACGCCCGCTAAGTTTCGTCAGCATTGTCGTGAATACGCCGCCGAACAAGTGAATGGCCAGCGTGACAGTTTTAAGCGTTTAATGGTTTTAGGTGATTGGGAAAACCCTTACCTAACCATGGATTTTAAATTCGAAGCCAATATCATCCGAACTCTCGGTAAGATTGCCGATAACGGTCACCTAGAAAAAGGTTTTAAGCCGGTTAACTGGTGTATGGACTGTGGGTCGGCATTGGCAGAAGCAGAAGTTGAATACCAAGATAAAAAATCAATTTCGGTCGATGTGAAATTTCCGTTCACTGATACCGCGGCTTTGTTGAGTGCTTTCGGCGCGGCTGACACGTTTTCTCAGAAAACCGCCAGTATGGTTATCTGGACAACAACGCCGTGGACTTTACCGGCTAACGAAGCGGTGTGTGTGCATCCCGAATTAGAATATTCTTTGGTGCACATCCATACTGGCAGCGAGCACGATGAGATTCTTGTGTTAGCAACCGCCCTGGTTGAAGATGCGATGGGTCGTTATGGCATCACCGATTTTAACGTGATTGCTAATGCGACGGGCGCGGCCTTTGGCCAGCTGCCTGAACAAGCTGCCGCCCTTTTTGCCGTTGTACATCCGTTTATGACGGTTGACGGTGATCAGGCTAAAATGGTTCCTATCATAACCGGGACTCACGTGACGGCAGATGCGGGCACCGGTTCGGTCCATACTGCGCCGATGCACGGTGCAGACGATTATGTTGTGTGTAATCAATTCGGCATTGCTGCAGACGCGATGTTGGTCAGCGCTGAAGGGACCTTTATCCACAATCCTGTATTAGAAAGCTTAGAACTATCAGGTTTGTCGGTTGCTGATAAGGGCGTCTTTCGGGTACTGGGCATTTTGGGTGACCCTGCGATAGGCGTACCTGGCGCCTTGATTAAGAAATTGAAAATTGAGCACAGCTATCCCCATTGCTGGCGCCATAAATCACCGATCATTTTCCGTGCGACGCCACAGTGGTTTATCGCCATGGAAGCCAAGAACGCTGAAACGTCTTTGTTATCGCAGGCGATGCATGCGGTTGAGCACGATATCGAGTGGCGTCCAACGTGGGGCAAGGCTCGTATTGAAGGCATGATGACAGGCCGTCCTGACTGGTGTATCTCTCGCCAGCGTACGTGGGGTGTGCCGATTGCGTTATTTGTTCATAAAGAAACGTCTGCACTGCACCCAGATAGCAAGGCCTTAATCGAAAAGGTTGCGTTAAAGGTAGAAGAAAAGGGCATTGAAGCGTGGTTCGAATTAGAAGTACAAGATCTTCTAAGTGCTGAAGACGCTGAGAGTTATGTCAAAGTGAGCGATACCTTAGACGTATGGTTTGATTCGGGCGTGACGCACGCAGCGGTGCTCGATGAGCGTGAGGGTTTGCGTTCTCCTGCTGATTTATACCTTGAAGGTTCAGATCAACACCGTGGTTGGTTTCAGTCGTCGTTATTAACCTCTCTTGCGGCTAAAGGCCAAGCACCTTACAAGACGGCTTTGACGCACGGTTTTACCGTTGATGCTAAAGGCCGCAAGATGTCGAAGTCGATCGGTAATACCGTATCGCCAATCGATGTGATGGATAAGCTAGGCGCTGACATTTTACGCTGGTGGGTAGCCGATACCGACTACAGCACTGAAATGACCGTTTCCGATGAGATTTTAAAGCGTAACGCCGATGCTTACCGTCGTATTCGTAATACCTGTCGCTTTTTATTAGCCAACATCGCGGGCTTTAATCCTAAAACGGATTTGGTCGCGGTTGCCGATATGTTGCCCTTGGATGCGTGGATCTTAGATCGCGCGGTGAACCTTGATAAGCAAGTAAAAGAGCTTTATACCGATTATAACTTCAGCGGTTTAACTAAGTCATTAATGAACTTCAGTGTGGGCGAATTGGGTGCTTTCTATTTAGATATCATCAAAGATCGTCAGTATACCTGCAAGGCTGATGGCCTAGCGCGACGAAGTGCACAGACCGCGTTGTATCATATTGCTGAGGCTATGGTACGCTGGATAGCGCCGGTATTGAGTTTTACCGCGGAAGAAATTTGGGATGTATTACCGGTTGCTATTGATGCAGAGAGTAATGATATTGAACGTGAAAAATCGGTGTTGCTGGCCGAATGGTATGAATTACCTGAAGTGACTAACTTGAGTTTAGATGATGCTTATTGGCGTCAAATCATGGCCGTTAAAACGGCGGTGAATAAAATATTAGAAGAAGCCCGTTCTGAAAAGAAAGTAGGCTCTAGTTTAGCGGCTGATGTCACTTTATTTGCGGATGAAGCATTAAAATCTCAGTTGGAAAAGTTGGGTAAAGAACTGCGTTTCGTTACCATTACATCAAAAGCGGATATTGAACCTCTAGCCTCCGCGGATGAAGCGACGACTCAGAAAACAGAGGTAAGTGGTTTGCGTTTATCACTTTCTGCGTCAACGGCTGATAAGTGCGAGCGTTGCTGGCATCACAACGTGACGGTGGGTTTGCATCCTGAACATGCGACCTTATGCAGCCGTTGTGTCACCAATATTGCAGGGGATGGCGAAGTTCGCCATTTCGCATAGTACTCATAACGAGAATACCCATAACGAGAATATTAAAATGAATCAAGAACGAAAGGCTGGGGAACCCTCAGCCATGATTTGGTTGTGGTTATCGGTGTTCGTGATTGCATTTGATCTGATTACCAAGCAGCTAGCAGAAAATTTTTTGAGCTATGGTCAGCCTGTGCCGATCTTGCCAGTATTTAATTTAACCCTGCTTTACAACCCAGGCGCCGCTTTTAGCTTTTTGGCGGGAGAAGATGGCTGGCAGCGTTGGTTTTTTACGGCAATTGCTGTCGGTGTCAGCATCATGCTGATTGGCTGGTTACATAAATTACCCCGTGAAAATAAATGGTTGGCGATTGCGCTAACGCTTATTTTAGGAGGGGCATTAGGCAATTTATGTGATCGTTTGGTTTATGGTCATGTGATTGATTTTATTTCTGTGCATTGGGACGGTTCTTATTTTCCTGCCTTTAATGTTGCTGATAGCGCCATAACCATTGGCGCTATCATGTTAGGGTTAGATGTGGTTTTTGAAGCTCGTCGAGAAAAAGCGGCTGCGAAAGCAGACGCTGAGTTGTTCTCTAAAGATTAAGAAGAAAGGTGAAGAATAATGTCTGATTCTACTCAAACGATTGTTGCTAATTCTAAAATATCGATGCATTTTGCTTTGCGTATCGATGGCGTTGCAACAGACGGTACACGCAAAAAAGATGAAGTTGATTCAACCTTTAAGACCAAGCCTGCTGAATTTGTTTTAGGTGATGGTAATTTATTGCCAGGATTTGAAGAGTTTTTAATCGGTTTGACGGTGGGTGATCATAAAACGTTTAACGTACCCGCAGAAAAAGCGTTTGGTCAGACTAATCCACAAAACATTCAAGAAATGAAGCGTTCGGTTTTTGCGGTCGATATGCCCTTATCGCCAGGCCTAGTGGTTTCTTTTGCTGATGCGGCTAAAGCAGAATTGCCAGGGGTGATTAAATCGATAGAAGGCGATTACGTGATGGTTGATTTTAATCATCCGTTAGCGGGTAAAGACTTAGAATTTGAAGTTCAAATTTTGGCAGTGGACGTTTAGTATGAAAATAAAAATGGCGAATCCGCGTGGTTTTTGTGCCGGTGTTGACCGTGCAATTGATATTGTAAATCGTGCCCTCGATTTATTTGAGCCCCCGATTTATGTGCGCCATGAAGTTGTTCATAATAAGTTTGTGGTGAATGGTTTACGTGAGCGTGGCGCGTTATTTATTGATGAGCTGCATGAAGTGCCGGATGACAGTATTGTGATCTTTTCTGCTCATGGTGTTTCTCAGGCAGTACGCCAAGAAGCTATTAGTCGCGGTTTAAAAGTATTTGATGCGACGTGTCCGCTGGTCACTAAAGTACATCTCGAAGTTAGCCGTTATAGCGCCGATGGCAGTGAATGTATTTTGATCGGTCACAAAGGTCATCCAGAAGTTGAAGGCACGATGGGCCAGTATGACCACTCTAATGGAGGTGATATTTATTTGGTCGAAGATGAAAAAGATGTTGCTGCGTTAGAAGTTAAAAATCCCGCCGCGCTGTATTATGTGACTCAAACAACACTTTCAATGGACGATACCGCAAGAGTGATTGAAGCCTTGCGTGGCAAGTTCGACAAAATTGAAGGGCCGCGCAAAGACGATATTTGTTACGCGACTCAAAACCGTCAAGACGCCGTGAAAATATTAGCAGCCGGCACTGAGTTGTTGTTAGTGGTTGGCTCACCCAATAGCTCCAACTCTAATCGCTTACGCGAGCTGGGTGAACGCATGGGAGCGAAAGCGTATCTAATTGATAGTGCTGACGAGATTCAAAAAGAATGGCTAGACGGCATTGAAAGTATTGGCATCACGGCCGGTGCATCAGCCCCTGAAGTACTGGTGCAATCGGTGGTTGACCGTTTGAAAGAGTGGGGCGGTGAAGTGCCAGAAGAGCTGCAAGGGCGGGAAGAAAATGTGGTCTTTTCTTTGCCGCAAGAGCTTAGATTAACGGAAGTTGAATAACATCATATTATAACGACTCCGTCAGCCAGACAGCAAAAAGCCCAATATGTATTCTAAACGTTAAGCAGGAATACATGTTGGGCTTTTTGCTGTCTGGGCACACATACTTTATGTGTAATTTATAAATCGTTACCACTCCAGTCGCGTAAAACGATACCGGCATAGTTGTGTTCTCTTCGGCCACGGTTATCGACTAATAAATCTCCGTCTTCAGTTTGATCACCTTGGGCGGTTGCAGACAGAATAAAGCATCTATTTAGCCCAGGATTATCCAAATAAGGGGCTGCATTAGGACAAGCGCTGGCAGTGATTTCAAATGCAGGACTGCCATTATAGTTAATTACTAAGGGGTCGTCTGGGTATCCTAATTCGGTGATATCAGCTGTATAACGAAAGTTGTCAATAAAGAAACGTTCTTGCAGCTCAATCATTTGTAACATTTTTCCTTGAGTATCTGTGCGTTGGCTCTCCCATATATAAACTCTATAGGCTGGCATTACTACTGTAACCAAAATACCGATGATAGCAACGACTATCATTAGCTCGATAAGGGTAAAACCTTTATTTTTCGTTGCCATTATTTTTTCTCCAGCCAGTAATCTTTAGATATATTGTCATATCCATCCCCCAAAGACTCGTCCTCTTCACCATCTCCACCCTTTGATAAATTAATTACTTCAGTACCTATCAAAATACTCCGTGATGATGTTGTCGATCCTGCATTATGAGCATTTTTATTACGTACAATAACAGGCATGCTTGGAATACCGCCTTGCACTAGGCTAATGGGACGCACTATTTTATTATTTAAGATGTATAAGGTAGCGATGCCAGGATCTGAACTGCACAGGTCAGCGGCATTTGACGACTTTGGTGCAAAGGTGGTGAACAAAATTGCGCCAGACGTCGTGCTTGAGCGTGACAGTACTTTTTCTCCGGGGTAGGTTAATGGCACTTTCCATCCGTATGCTGAGTCAACTCCCCAGTTAGTAAGGTCACTTAACGTTATCAGATGATTACTCGTAGGCTTTACCACGGAAGTACGAACAATAAAGTGATAGTCTGTAACGACTAAGCTTAACGGATGAGCACGATATCCTGAGCCAATACTTAATAAAATATCTTTTTCTTTTTCGCGATACACAACATCAACTTCATTAAAGAAGCGGCGGTTACCTGCTCCAGTTCCGCTGCTTATATCCGCTAATAGATGTGTTGTTGCAAAATCTGTTGCGTCTATTGCACTAGAGTTAATATCAAAACGCCAAACTCGACCGCCTGTATCAGCAGCAAAGATAATATTAGCTTGCCCGTCTCCTGTGCTATCTACCGGTGAAACGTTTCCTGCAAAACTACTTGTCATCTCACTTGACGCAGAGTTAATGCTGGCGTCCCATAAAACTTTGCCCGTAAGTGCATCAATCATATACACCGTAGTCCCCAAGTCGTGCTGACTTCTGCTACTAGGGCCGTCACTGGTGATACCATCTTCACTTGGGTCATAGCCTCCAGCGGTAAATAATACTGCTGTTTGTACACCATCTAATGAAATCGTCGCAGGTTCCAAGCGCGCCCATGTCTGGCCTAACTTATCGTAACCAGAACTTACCGCCGGTTTGTTTGGAAAATCAGCGGGGTAGTTACCGTGCTTTTCCCACAACAATGCTGGTGCTTCACGGTTCGTCACATCGAGTGCATAAAAGCTTTTCCCACCACGACGTAGGGTTATGTAGAGATATACTTTCTCGCTACCATCCACTTGACCATTGTCGTTAGTATCGTCATGCCAGTGTGTTAATGGACCATCAATACCATAAGTTTTGTTATCGTAAAAACTACCACCCGAGTAATATTTGTCTAAATTTTGAACAAGTTCTTTAGGGATGAAAGCGAAAAATTCTTTTGGACTTTGTTCACTCACATCAAATGCGTGTAAATAACCACTGTTTGTTCCCAAGAAAAGAGTACGGTCTTGGGTCTTTTCACCCGTGGATTGATTAATACTAGAGCTGTAAGTAATAATTGTGGGTTCGCTGTGCAGAGGATCTTCTATAGAGAGTCGAGGAATAGGCTCTCCATTAACATCCAATCCTGCATCGACATCAATACCTTGTGCCCAATCCAGCAAACGTTGCTTATGATCAGCCGATTTCCCTACAATATCTAACTCTGAATCTGTAAAGTTAGACGATGAGAAGTCAATTAACTGTCCATCTTTTGTGGTTTTAATAGTACGAGGTAGTGTTAGATGTTGTGCCATACCTCCTTGAGTTACTTCTAATCCATCAGCAGGAAGGGAAGTATCACTCCAATAACTGACGGCGGTTTCTTTGAAGAAACCTGTCTCGTCATCAATTGCAGGCTGTTGGTTTTGGCCTACAATTGTTGCACCGGTGTCCGACAGGTCTAATCTATAGCGTTTTAAATTTCCCGCCCAATCGGCCTGCTTACTAGGCTTGAATACTGCGTAATAAAGCTCATCAGATAACTCTAAGCTGTTAAATGCATTAACTGAAACAGAGGGCGCAGTAAAAATAGAGCCACCATCCGATATTTGATTGAATAATTTTTCTAATTCATCCGCTAAACTTTCTGCTGAATCCGCGGCATAATAGGTTGAGGGTACCCATATTCCATTTACCTCTTTAGTACTTCCTTCTCCTTGAGGGGAGCCAAACCTAGCAATGCTCTTAAGTTTCTCTTGCGCTTCACCCCCCACAAAACCACCGACGGTATGAATGGTGACATTTTGTGTAACGGGAGAATTAGGACTGAAGTCTTCTATTTGGGCGAGCAGGGCTATTTCTTCTGCGCACACACCAGATTTATCATAATACGCATAATAATGTCGTCCGTTTTGGAAATAAGCGTATGTATAACTGATGCCGTTTTGTGTAAAAGGGTTACCACCGTTGATATAAAAACCACTGCTAGCATAGGTTTTTATACCTTCTCCAGAGCACTTTTGATCGGCTTCTAAGCTGTCTAAATCTAATTTTCTAGGATCGTTGCTTGCATTGATTTTATTAAGAATATCGCTATTCGAGTCTATATCTCCAGTCGGTTCACCATCAGAAAAAAGAATGACATGATTCTTTTGACACTGGTTCTTGATGGGGTTGTTGTACTGTGTTCCTGCAACGTTGATTGCGCCTGCAAGGTTGATTACGCCTGCAGCCCCGTATACACCGTACTTTACCGTGTCACCTCGAAAATATCGCAGTGCTTCATCTAAAGACTCTGTAATGGGTGTACCACCATTTGCAACATAATTCCCCATTATTTGCTTAAATTTTGGCCCTGCATCTTCTATCGGTGTTAGAGGTAAGTCTAGAGTGGCACCTTGCCCTGAACTATTGAAGCTCATGAGGCTTATATTTATGTTTTTAGTTTTTTCAATCGTTTCAATAGCGATTCTTTTTACAATATCCAAACGGGATTCTTCGCCAAAAGGCGGTGTATTAGTACTGTCCGTTTCCCATCCCATGCTACCCGAAGTGTCCATTATGAAAATGACATTAGGTTCTAAATCTGAAAATGAATTACCTAAATGAATTTCTGTATCATCACTGAAGGCGAGCAATGGGAATCCACTTATTGAGATCGCTAACATAATATAAATAGCATTTTTCATATTTTCACTCCTCAAATCTCTCAAATTTCTAATGTAGTTGTAGTTGTTTAAATTCTGCTTTTCGAACAGCATCGAAGGTTAAAAAATCAATCGAACTTGTGCTGCGATTAATGGTTAAGGTGATGTAGTTAAAGTTTTTCTTCATCACTATAAGAGCGAGATCACTCTTAGTAATAGCCTGTTGGTTAAGCATTAATTGTGCGTCTGGATTTAATTTATAGATTTTTTCTTTACATCT
Source organism: Oleispira sp. (assembly GCA_051275515.1). Classification (GTDB taxonomy): domain Bacteria; phylum Pseudomonadota; class Gammaproteobacteria; order Pseudomonadales; family Oceanobacteraceae; genus Oleispira. The sequence goes on from JBNMOT010000017.1 coordinate 11,147, forward strand.
TTTACACAGTAATAAAGTAAAGTGTGATGGCTTACCGTCTCGATAAGATGCAATCGACAAGTCTTTAGGGCCAATGTTATAAATCACGAATGCCATAGTAGGGTCTATGTTATCCGGGTCCACTTTTTTAATATCTAAGTCGGCAGTAGAAGAAAAACTTACACTGCTGTGCAATATTGACGATAGAAAAAATAATAATAAGGAAGCAATTTTCATAAGTTCTCTCTTAAATTAGCGGTGCATATTAGTAAAATTAAATATTACTTATTTATTCTGGGCTAAGAATAGTCGTTCCTACTAGCTGGCTCGAAATGCTACCATTTGGTAGTTCCGCAGTTGTGTCAATTTCAAATGTTTCTATTCCTGCACCATTTTTTCCGCGTGAATTATCGTTGCGCAAACTACTGGTTACTGCTTTCCCAGCTTCCAGTTGTGGGTCTAAGTGGCGAATAATCGTCGTAACCTCAAAGAGAGGGTTACGATTAATACCTGAAGATGCCGTTGTAATATTTAACGGGCTATTCATGGCGTCGCTTAATGTTTGAGTATCGCCTTCTTGAATGTCCTGATAGACCTTATCAATATCACCAAGAGCTGTATTAAAGGCAACTTCCTTATGTTGGATATTGGCCACGATTTTAGTTTGCAAACCTGCTCGCTGCATACCCATGATTGCAATTAAAGTAATCGCAGTCAGCAATACAAGGCTGATTGCGAGTACAGAACCTGATGCGTGTGATTTCATATTTCATTCCCCAAGTTTTATCAATATACAGATAGTCTAAAACGCCTAATAAACTCAATTTTCTATGTCTTAAATCTGTGGTATTACCTGTAATTATTAATAACGAAGGTTGAAGTAAAGACTTGTCTACTGACCGAGTCTGTCATGTCGTAAGGTGCCGCGTTTGCTAATATGTAACGTCGGAGAGTATTGCTATTAGTAACGTCTGTTAATGAGCGCGTTAACACTGACGCTTTTACGGCATACACTCTATTCCAGTCTTGAACTTCCCTTGCGATTACTGGCGCAGCGGGATCAGCTGCGGCAGGAACATAACGGTTTACATTTCGTTCTCCTGACGGCGGGAGTGCTGATAGTGCTTCCCCATACAGTAAATGAATCGCTTCAACGCCATTGGCAATGGCTTGAGCCGGTGAACTTCCTACGACATCGACACCATTGAATAAGAACCCTTGGCACATCAAGTTACTAAGGGTTGACGTCTCATCGAACTCCACCCAGAAAGTATTCAATATGCGATCGTCTATTGCGTAAGGCGTTAAGGGTGTTGTGTCATCTGCGCCAATCGGGCGGTGTCCTGAACTGCCCGTGCAATCAACGAGGTTATCACCAGGAGCGATTCTTGATAGGGCTAAGCGGTCTCCATGAATGCCTGCATTTGTGATGCTGTCTTGATCTTCTCCCCCTCCATTTTCTTCAATGCAGGCGTTATTTTCTGCAAGGTTAGAAGTAGCCGGGTTAGCGGGGCAACTAACAAAAGCTGCTGAAGTGCTACTTTTATTTGAAGTCGAATTTAAACCGGCTCCACGAATATGGTTAGCTAGGTAGGACATTACAAAACGTCCTGTCTCTTGGGATTGTGACATACCATCCGAAGTGACTGATGTTCGATTTGAGCTGATAAGCACTTGAGCTATTGCATAAGTTATCATTAAGCTTAAGACTAACGTAATCATCAGTTCTATTAATGTAAAGGCTCTACTGAACGTGTAATTATTGTTCATGGTGTAATGGTATCCGACAATGTGAGCAAACCGCTGTTAGCATTACGTACTGCGCCTGTAACCACTTCATCGTCAGACCTTGCACGCCACTGGAGGCTAATCGTGAGTGGGTCACCGTCATCACAAATGCCATCTGCGCAAGTGATTGTAAGCTGAGCATCAGGTAAATATCGACTCGTATCACCAATAAAGGGAATAGGCCTTAATTGGCAAGCAACTTCATATCTATCCCAGTCGGCTTGTTGATCCCCTGTGCAGTTGGTCGGGTTTATAACAACAGTACCATTGTGATAACTGCTACAAACTGCTGCGGGTGCTGCACATGCCACAGGGTTGGCGTCTATATAACTAGCAGAGGCGACCTCGTTAGCATGAATTCGATTGATTATGTCGTTCCATACCCATACTGCTTGGCTGCGATTTCCCGAGTCGGTTGTGGCACGCACTGCCTGCATCTGCAAAGAAACTAATCCCATTAGGCCGATACTAGTAATGACGACCGTTACTAGAACTTCAATTAAGCTCAAGCCTTTGTTAAGGCTAGACTTAGGAGTATTTATTGTGCTTCGTTTCATACCGACTCCTTAAGTAATAGACTATAAGTTAGTAAAATCATTTGGGCATTGGACATCGTCTCCAACTACCTGGCCAATCTGGTTAATTCGAATTGTACGAGCATTCAGACCCGCACAGCCGAAGGTTGCAATCGTCAGTGTTCCTCTACCTGTATTCACACCCTGCCCATAAGCGAAACCACTTTCATTAAATCCGATAGGATTGTTTACATCGAGCAATTCAGCGGCCGGACCAGAGCTTATATGGGCTCCAGTTCCGAAGCTTGTGTGAGTACGAATAATATTTTCACCAGCATCAACTGTATCGTTATCATTATCATCTTCAAAAATCGTCCAGCCTTGCCCCCAATTGACACCCGTGCTGTTTGGTGTAAATGAACTAATGCCTGAGTTTGCCGTACCAATAGGAATCATTTTGACGATGACCTCCTTGCTGATGGCATGATTTCTGGCGTACATTATGTCAATTAGTACGGTGCTGCTCAGGCTATTGGAGGACGAGTTCGAAATGTAGGCTCGCATACCAGGTGCTGCAATTGTGACGAGAATGCCAACAATCGCTAGCACGATCATTAATTCTACTAGGGTAAAACCATTAAGTTTTTTCATCATTTCATTATAATGCAAGTTTTCGGATTTTCTCATTTTGTTAGATAAGCGGTCTTGGATTTGGTGTCAGTGGTTTAATTTATCATCGAATGAAAAATTCGGCTGTTGTAGCGTGCATAACCATCCTGAGATAGGCGGTATTCTTTTTAGGGTTTAGCCGTTATTCACAGGATACAGGAGTTGTTGAGTTAACATCTGGAATGTGATCCCCATCCAAATCTTGTGCGAAGCGGATACGCCCTATGCGAGAGATCACAATGCCTTTGACGGTCTTATCTAAGCAATAACTAAAGGTACCGTTGTAAAAGTTTGCCATACCCCGTTCATTAAAACGAACCTGCGTTTTAGGATATTTGATGACAACATCGCTTGTTCCCAATGCCGCAAATCGTTGTTGAATGGCTTCATCAGGGTCTCGTTTGTTATTTTTGTTGGTATCCATAAATTGAATTAAAGGCAATTTCCAATTTCGTATACACGTTTTATCGTTAATGCTTGGGCACAGCACGGAGGTCGTTGCGTTGACAATGGCTTGCTGGCGAGTCATGCGCAGCCTCATGAGTAAATTGCCAACATCTGACTGAATGCGAGATTGGTTTATAAAGGAGCGATAGCTTTGACTGCCAAAACTAAAAAGTAAGGCGACGATGGTGAGTACGATAGTAAGTTCCATTAATGTAAATCCTTGCTGTTTCATATAACCGTCCATGGTTTGATGTGCAACAGCTTCAGTACAGCAGAGGTCGATCAGTTGGGTATGGTTATTTCATTATTATCAGCCAGCTGACTGATAAGAATGGTGCTTACGGCCGAGGGGGAATTAAGGCTAAAGGGTAAAGTTAGCTCTTCTTTTTTATCAGTAGTTATTCAATATTTAACTTGGAACAGCGATAACGAAGCGCACGGAAACTAATCCCCAGCTTTTCGGCCGCCGCGGTTTTATTCCAGCGCGTCGCTTCCAATGCTTCATTAATCGCCAAGCGCTCAATATTTTCTATGTACGCTTCAAGGTTACCATTGGCCATATTGGTAGAGCTTTTCATAATGTGACTGGGTTGGTTTTGATGACTCGGTAGATTGAGGTCTTCAATGCTGATGACATCATTCTCTGACATGGTGAAAGCGCGCTGTAAGATATTCTCGAGCTCTCTCACGTTCCCTGGGAAAGAATATTCACACAATGCCGTCAAGGTTTCGGGTGCTAATTGCAAAGCAGGCATCTGCCATTCTTTGGCATACTTTTGAATAAAGTGTTGTGCAAGCATCGGTATATCGTCAGGTCGCTGCGCTAATGGCGGCGTTTCAATGGTTATGACGTTTAATCGGAAATACAAATCTTGGCGAAATAAGTCTTCTTCCACTCGTTTGTGCAAATCTCGGTGACTGGCACTAAGAATACGAACATTAATGGGCAGTTCGTGTTCATTACCGACAGGGCGTACCGTTTGTTCTTGAATGACACGTAACAGCTTTGCCTGCATTTCAATGGGCAGCTCAGTCACTTCATCCAAAAAAAGTGTACCGCCATCGGCTGCACGAAAAAAGCCAAGTTTGTCTGAGCTCGCGCCAGTAAAGCTGCCCTTCATATGACCAAAGAATTCACTTTCCATTAAGTCTCGAGGAATCGCGCCACAGTTAACGGCAATAAAGGGCTTATCTCGGCGAGCGCCCAGTGAGTGGATTAATTGAGAGACCAGTTCTTTGCCCGTCCCGGAGGGTCCATGAATAAAAATAGGTGCTTGGGTGCGGGCTACTTTTTCTATGTGGTTATTGAGCTTTGCCATGGCCTGTGACTCACCGATTAGGCGCACGGTCTGACTTTTTATGGCATCGGTTGCCAGTGATACTTCGGTTAATTTAAGCGCTGCGGTGACGACTTCTCGTAAACGCGCGAGGTCGATGGGCTTGGCAATAAAATCAAACGCGCCAGACTTTAACGCCGAGACAGCCGTTTCCATGTTGCCAAGCGCGGTAATCATGGCGATGGGCATCTTATTATATTTTTTATTGGCTAAAGCAATTAAGTCCATACCATTACCATCGGGTAATTTCATGTCGGTGAGGCAAAAATGAAACTCTTGTTGTTCTAATAATGCAATGGCTTCACTGAAGTCTGCTGCGCACGCACAATCGATATTCATTCGCTCAAGCGTGATGTGTATCAAATCGCGAATATCAGATTCGTCATCAATAATTAATGCTTTGTACATCATGCTAATTCCTATGTAACTTTGGCAAAGTTGAGGCTAAAACACGTGCCTAAGTTTTTTGCTGATTGGTCGCTGGCAAGGTGCTTAATACTGGCGTTGTTGGCGGCACAAATTTCTCGGCATAAATATAACCCTAAGCCAGTACCCGTGTGTTCGGTAGTAAAGAAAGGTTCAAATAAGTTCTTTTGATGTTCTTTGCTTATCCCCGGCCCATTATCCATTAAATAAAGATGAACTGAGCCATTAAAATGTTGCTTGGCCGTTATTTTTAACTGCGCATCTTTAGGGTGTTTTAATAAAGCATAGCGCAAGCCATTCCCGCAAATATTATGCAGCACTTGCTGTAATTGGTCAGGATCAAATTTAATTAAATAGTCGGGATCGCAGGTGATATCGAGAGAAAATGATTCACCGTGTGTTTCTTGAAACGAGTGTTTAAAGTGCTCTAGCCAAGGCCTCAGTTTAATGACTTCAACCTGAGCGTTGTTACGACGACTAATCTGTAAAATATCTTCAACGGTTCGATTAATACGCATGCAGTGCTGTTCAATTATTTGAGTGAGTTTAATATCATCTTTAGACAGGTCTGGCGCTTCTGCCAACAGCTGAGCCGCATGACGCAGTGCGCTTAGAGGATTGCGAATTTCATGGGCAATACTGGCAGTTAGTCTGCCTAGCGAAGCTAGTTTTATTTGTTGAGCCTCCGCGGCCATGTGATTGCTATCTTCCATAACTAACACATAATCGCCTTCGATCGAATTAACGAGAGGGGATTTATTCAAAATTAAGTGATATTCGTTATGTTCAAAGTGAATATTTGAGTAATTGCCATGATTAATTAGGTTCATAAGTTCTGGTGGAAGCGATTTACTATCACTGCAGTTAAACCATTTTTGTGCCGTGTCGTTGCTGAGTAGGATTCTATTCTCTTTGTCGCAAGCAATGATGGCGTTCGGTAGCGCTAATAGAACATGTTTATTTATTTTGCGCAGGCGTGAAATGTTTTCGGCTTGTCGATGAGTCAGATCTAATGTGCTGTTGAGTGTGTTTGAAAGAGTTTGGGTTAAGAATGCGAGTGTAAAACATAAAAATCCATACAGACCGGACATGAACACTTCTTTTTCGTTGAATTGCCAAGGCAGAAAGTGCTGGGTATAGATCACGGCAAGGGTTGTCCAAGCCGCAACGACATACCCTAAAGATCGAGTGACCAATAAGTTAGAAATGAAGATAGGGATCAGAATAATATTGCTGAATCCGCTTTCCAGGCCGCCACTCGACTGCATCATGATGATGAGCAGGGTAATATCACCAAAAAAGAAGGTAACGGCATATTGCGGGTGAGTGCTCAAGCGAGAGCTGGAAAAAACCAGCATAAGAGCCGCCCAAAACACGTAAGCGGTATTGGCGAACAAAAAGCCTTTCGGGTTATCGCGAGCGACAAACGTATTAGCAGTATCTAAACTGTCTAAAACGACAAGCATTAACGATAATAGCAGGGCATAAAAGCTGTAATAGCGTAATAAACGCTGCCCTTGGACAAGAACGTCCGCTGGTTTTAACCACATTTTGAAATATCCGTTTGCAACCTGTCCATAATTTTCTGACAATACGCGGCAAATATCCCGTGGTCAAAGATAATCGCTATGCAACAATTCTCAATAGCCCTCGCCCAAGTCAATTTTAAAGTGGGTGATATAGACGGCAACCTTGAACGTATTTCCTCTGCTATCGCTGAGGCTAGAGCGCGCAACTGCTCTGATAATGCGTTAATGGTCGTTTTTTCAGAGTTAGCGTTAATTGGTTACCCACCCGAAGATTTATTATTACGACCTAGTTTACAGCATCGAATGGCAGAAGCTTTGCTGCACGTCTCAGCGTTGAGTGACGATATTACGATTGTTGTGGGCTACCCCTGGCGTGAAAAGGGGCAATTGTTCAATATGGCAGGCGTTTGGCAAAATGGCGAACACGTTGCCCGCTACGCCAAGCGCTGTTTGCCTAATTACCAAGTATTCGATGAGCAACGTTATTTTACGCCGGGTGATGAGGTCTGTGTTTTTGAGTGGTTGGGTCATAAAGTCGGCTTAACTATTTGCGAAGATATTTGGCATGAGCACCCGATTGCTGAGTCGAAAGCGGCAGGGGCTGAGTTGATGGTGAATATCAACGCTTCGCCCTTTCATGCGGGAAAATTACAGCAACGCCATGAGTTGTTAAGCGATCATGCCAAAAACCATCAGTTGCCGATTGTTTATGTCAATCAGGTCGGTGGTCAGGATGAACTAGTATTCGATGGCGCGTCGTTTGTGGTTGATGCGAAAGGCGAAGTGGTCGCCTGCGCGCCAGAACATGAGTCTGATTTGTTGCTGGTGGATTTTGATGAATCCTTGCAGGTACAGAGTGGGCATAAGCTATTTGCCAAATCTGAACTCGCCAGTATCTACGATACCTTAGTGCTTGGGGTGCGTGATTATATTGAGAAAAATCGTTTTAAAGGCATTGTGTTAGGGTTGTCGGGTGGTATCGATTCGGCGCTGACATTAGCGATTGCGGTGGATGCAATCGGTAAAGATCGTGTTGAGGCAGTGATGATGCCGTTTAAATATACCTCTTCAATGAGTATGGAAGATGCCAAATTAGAAGCCGATGCACTGGGTGTCAGTTACAAAGTGCTGCCGATTGAACCGATGTACAACGCATTTATGTTGGCTTTGAAGGATGAGTTTGCGGGTTTCGCCGCCGATACCACAGAAGAGAACCTGCAAGCCCGTTGTCGTGGGGTGATGCTGATGGCAATCTCTAATAAGAAAGGCTACATGGTCATCACGACGGGCAATAAAAGTGAGATGGCGGTGGGTTATGCCACGCTTTATGGCGACATGGTCGGCGGTTATAGCGCATTGAAAGATGTGTATAAAACCCTCGTATTCCAATTGTCACGTTATCGTAATGAGTTGGCCGCAAGTCAAGGTGAGGCCGAAATCATCCCAGAGCGAGTTATCACGCGTCCACCCTCGGCTGAATTGGCCCCTGACCAAGTCGATGAAGACAGCTTGCCGCCTTACGCTATTCTGGATCAAATCTTAGAGTATTACATTGAGGGGGACATGAGTGTTGATAATATTATTGCGAAAGGTTTTGCGAGGGAGGACGTCACGCGGATAACGCGCTTAGTCGATTTGTCTGAGTACAAGCGTCGCCAAGCCCCTGTTGGCGTGCGCATCACTTCACGGGGCTTTGGACGCGATCGTCGTTACCCTATTACCAATGGTTGGAAGGCGGGCAGCTAGTGTCTGATTAAAGAGTAATAAGGGCTTATCCTATTAAGTAGAGATAAGCCATTTACGGAAAACTATTGTACGTTATTCGATCAGTCCGAAACTCATGACACCAATCAAGGTACGACGATCTTCTTGTGCTAGGCCACTGTCTATAAAGTTGCCTTTTTCGTCAAGCTGCTGATGTTTTGGATAATTCAGTTTCAGCAAAGCTAACGCTTGTGTTGCTTCAAATTCTTGGCCTAGCAAACCATAAGCCTCAACCTGAAGAGCCAACGCATCGGCGACAGCACTCGTCCCTTGAAACCCTAACATTACCCGTTCACCGCGCTGAGCCGCTGCCAAATAGGCATGACGTTTCATATAAAAGCGACCCACACCAATCTCATATTGCGCTAAACGATCGCGCAAAAAGATCATTCGCTTTTGCGCGTCGTTAGTAAATTGACTATCAGGATAGCGACGAACTAACTCATTAAAATGATTAAACGCATCACGGAAAGGGGTTGGGTCACGACGTGCTTGTGTTGAGGGGGTATAACGCTCAATAAAACTAAAACCGAGTTCATACACCGATAAGCCTCGCATGTAATAGGCGTAATCGACTTGTTTATGCAAGGGATGTAAACGAATAAAACGCTCAGCGGATGCTAAAGAAGCTTCCATATCGGCCATCATATGTTGAGTATAAATGAGCTCAAGTTGAGCCTGCTCGGCATACTCGCCAAAGGGGTAACGTGACTCTAGCTGCTGCAAACGCTCACTCGCGATAACAAAGTTGTTATTCGTCATCGCCTCACGTGCTTGTTCATAAAACTCACGTTCACTTAAATCTTCAGGGCGTTTTTCGCTACTAGAGCACGCCGCCAAAACTAGGCAGGATAAAATCAAAAACGATTGGGTAAAGCTTCTCATGGAGGAATATTCCGTTTAACTGTATACTGGTTGGACAATTATGGCGCTGTTTAATAAGCGACATTAAATCATAGTCTTAATCTCCACTAAAGATCATTTAAAGCTCATTCATGTCAAATTCTATTCAAGCCAGTGTTTTCGTCCCCATTAATCTCGGCAATAAGCGCCTAGATAAGATCGCGGCGGAATTGTTTCCCGATTTCTCACGTTCGCGTCTGCAGCAGTGGATTGTCGATGGGAAGCTGACCGTAGACGGCGAAACCAAACGTATTCGCGATAAAATGGTCGGCGGCGAGAACCTAGAACTTGATGTTGTTCTAGAAGCCGAAGGCGACTGGGAAGCCGAAGATATTCCATTAGACGTCGTCTATGAAGATGACGATATCGTGGTGATCAACAAACCTGCTGGGCTTGTTGTTCATCCTGCAGCAGGCAATTACAGTGGCACGTTACTGAACGCCTTGTTATATCACTACCCTGGCATTGAAAATGTACCCCGTGCCGGTATTGTGCATCGCTTGGATAAAGATACGACTGGCTTGATGGTGGTAGCCAAAACGTTGCAAGCCCAAACTCAGCTAGTCAATCAGTTACAAGATCGTTCGATGGGTCGTGAATACGAAGCGGTTACTATGGGTGTCATGACGGGCGGTGGTATTGTTGAAGCACCGATTGCTCGCCACCCAACTTCGCGTACTAAAATGGCCGTTGCCCCTGAAGGTATGGGTAAAGAAGCGATTACGCATTATCGTGTATTAAAGAAATTTAATGCCCATACCCATATTCGTTGCAAGTTAGAAACGGGTCGTACTCACCAAATTCGTGTGCACATGGCGCACATTGGTTATCCTTTGGTCGGTGATCAGACCTATTTTGGTCGTTTCCGTTTGCCTAAAGGTATTTCCCTGCACTTGCGCCAAGAGCTGCAAACCTTTCAGCGCCAAGCATTACATGCCCGTGAATTAAGCTTGTGGCATCCGACTACGGATGAATACATGACTTGGGATGCGGATTTACCGGAAGATTTCCAGAAACTATTACAGTCTCTAGATGAAGAACAGTCTGAAACGTATGCCGATCTTGATTATTAATACATAAGAGCCGCGAATGATCATACCTCAATGGCCAGCCCCCGATAATGTAAAAGCATTAGCGACTGAGCGCGAGGCATTCGTTGCGCCCGAGTATCAAAATCCCCTAGGCCAAAGCCTTTCCCCTTATAGTGCCTTCAATCTTGCTGACCATGTCGATGACTTGCCAAGTCATGTCGCCAGCAATCGTCAGCAATTAGTTGATTATGCTTTAGGCTGTGATGACGTGCGTTGGCTGCAGCAAATTCATGGTACCGATTGTCATGATGCGAACCTTATCGTTGATGGGACTCAAGCAGATGCAGCGTTTACTCAAACACCCGGTTTAGCGTGTGCGGTTATGACCGCCGATTGTCTTCCTGTTTTATTGTGTGATCTTCGAGGACGTCAGGTTGCCTGCGCTCATGCTGGGTGGCGTGGCCTTGCGAACGGGGTTCTAGTCAACACACTAAAAACATTTACGGACAAGGGGATTGCTGCGAGTCAAGTGATCGCGTGGTTAGGCCCTGCAATATCACAAACTGCCTTTGAAGTTGGCCCAGATGTGAAACAGGCGTTTAGTCGTTTTGACAATGGCAATACTTGGGCAGATGAGTCGTGTTTTGTTAACGGGACGAAAGATCGCTCATACGCCGACCTCTATCGTTTAGCAAGGCTTCAGCTTGAGTCTTTAGGGATCAGTGGGGTTTATGGCGGAGGTACTGAAAATCTGAATTATTGTACGGCGTCTGATAAAACGGAACACGATGAATATCGATTTTTCAGTTACCGTCGCCAGGCGGTCACAGGTCGCCAAGCGACTCTTATCTGGCTGGCTAAGTAAGTAGCTGAATACCCTAGGTTTCAATAATTAGGTTTCGATAGCTAGGCTTCAATTATTTGCAGTAGTGCTTAATCCCTTCTCGAGCCTGTGATTGGTAATCTGCAACTTCAGTTTGCTCTAATTTTCGGAAGCTTCCGTCAGACTGCTCAAAGCGGCGCTGTGCATTGCCTTTCATTTGCTGCAGAAGATCTCGTGATTGTTGGCAATATTTAGCGTTATCTTCTGGGCTGTATTCGGCTGATGCGCTTTCCTTCTCATCACCTTTAACCGCTTTAGGTTTAGCCGTTAAAGGTGATTTAGTTGCCGTGTCAGAAGCACCGGATGAGCCCGTGTCAGAAGCACCGGATGAGCCCGTGCCTGAAGCGCTCATGTTTATCGTTTCCGATTTGATTGCTCTAGGAGCATTTTCACTGAAGTGTGGCTGGCCTTTGTCATCGATCCAATGATAAATTTTTGCCGCATAACCGTTAGGAGCTAAGACGCTAAAAACTAAGCCCAGTATTAAAGCCATTAAAGAAAAACGCGAAAGCATAGAGAAATCTCTTATTTTAAAGCTATTTTAATTCACATTTGATTATAGCGCTTAATTTGTCAAGGAATTATCCAAGGTTTGTATTGACAAATCTCCATAAAATGTCAAAATTATGCGGCTTTTCGTCATACTAGATTTCGGGCAGATCACCGACGTGTTATGAGAAAAGATCGTTAAGAGAGTGACTAGGTTACCCCCTTTATGCACCTCTGATTCTTGACCTTAAGACCAAGGCAGAATCATTACGGTGATTGACCAAGAGTTGATCATCCAGTCTTTACAACTCGTAGCAGTGATCCTTGATTGTTAACACAACGGTGTGTTGATAAAAAATGTTAGCTAGCGGCGACGTTCTGCGTTAAAAAATTATACATTGGGGTTCTATCGTCTTAGCGACAAGCGATACACAATAAAGGTGTAGCGCCAAATAAGCCCTAATATTTTATTCGATTATCGATTTATAGTGAGGATGGTTCGGTGGAATTACTTTCCGGCGGTGACATGCTAGTACGTGCTTTGCACGATGCGGGTGTGGAGTATATATATGGCTACCCAGGTGGCTCTTTGTTGCACGTGTATGATGCAGTTTATAAGCAAAGCCATATTAAACATGTACTTGTCCGTCATGAGCAAGCAGCAGCTCACATGGCTGACGGTTTTGCTCGTGCAACGGGTAAAGCAGGAGTGGTCATGGTGACTTCAGGTCCTGGGGCAACGAATACTATTACGGGTATTGCGACGGCTCAGACTGATTCCATTCCTATGGTGGTTATCTGTGGGCAAGTTATGTCTCACCTAATTGGTGATGATGCTTTCCAAGAAACCGATATGCTGGGCATCTCTCGTCCAATTGTTAAGCACAGCTTTCGCGTAACGGATCCTGTGGATATTCCAGAGATTATTGCTAAAGCGTTTCACATTGCTGAATCTGGTCGTCCTGGTCCTGTGGTTATCGATTTACCCAAAGATATGACCATGCCAAACGAACGCTTCGAATATAACTATCCGAAGAAGGTTAAAATTCGTTCTTATGCTCCGCCACAGCGTGGACACTCTGGCCAAATTAAAAAAGCCGTCGATATGATTTTTGAGGCTAAGCGCCCAATTATTTACTCCGGCGGTGGTGTTATTCTCGACAAAAGTTCAGATAAACTTCGTGAATTAGTCGATGTATCAGGCTTCCCTATAACCAATACACTAATGGGTTTAGGTGCATTCCCGGGCACCGATAAGCGTTTTTTAGGTTGGTTGGGTATGCACGGCACGTACGAAGCAAACATGACGATGCACCATGCTGATTTGATCATTGCCATCGGTGCACGTTTTGACGATCGTGTCACGAATGCGACGAAAAAGTTTTGCCCTGATGCAAAAATCATCCACATTGATATTGATCCTTCATCGATCTCTAAAACGATTACGGCTGATGTGCCAATTGTTGGTCCAGTGGGTTCGGTGCTAGACGACATGTTGGCGCTGATTAAAAACAGTGATCAGAAAATTGATGCAGAAGCATTGGCTAGCTGGTGGAAGCAGATAAATGATTGGCGTCCTCGTCATGGCATGCGTTTCGACAAGAATGACGATGGCCTAATGAAGCCACAAGAAGTTATTCAAGCGATGTATAAAGCGACAGAAGGTAAAGCCTATATAACGTCTGACGTAGGTCAGCACCAGATGTTTGCGGCACAATATTACCCGTTTGATGAACCTAATAAGTGGATCAACTCCGGTGGTCTAGGCACCATGGGTTTTGGTTTCCCTGCCGCGATGGGCATCAAGATGAACTTCCCTGAAGACAAGGTTGTTTGTGTGACGGGTGAAGGTTCGATCCAGATGAACATTCAGGAATTATCAACCTGCTTACAGTACGGTATTGCCGTTAAAATTCTATGTTTGAATAACGGTTCTTTGGGAATGGTTCGCCAGTGGCAAGACATGAACTATGAAGGACGTCACTCAAACTCTTATATGGAATCATTGCCTGATTTCGTTAAGTTAGTTGAATCTTATGGCCATGTGGGTATTCGTGTCACTCATCGTGACGAGTTACCACAGGCATTAGAAGATACCTTTAATAAGTACAGCGATCGTTTGGTTTTCTTAGACGTCAAGGTTGATGAAAAAGAACACGTATATCCAATGCAAGTGCCTTTAGGTTCTATGCGCGATATGTGGTTGAACAAAACGGAGCGCACATAATGAGCTTGTCACAACGTCACATTATCTCCATTTTATTGGAGAATGAGCCAGGTGCTTTGTCTCGTGTTGTCGGCTTATTTGCTCAGCGCGGTTATAACATCGAAACGTTAACGGTTGCCCCTACGGAAGATGAAAGTCTGTCTCGCCTAACCATGACGACCATTGGTAACGATAGTAAGGTTGAGCAGATCACTAAGCAGCTAAACCGTCTTATTGAAGTGGTGAAGTTGGTTAATTTAACAGAAGGTCCGCATATTGAGCGTGAACTGATGTTAATTAAAGTGAAAGCCGTGGGTGCTCAGCGCGCTGAAATTAAGCGTACTGCGGACGTTTTTCGAGGTCAGGTTGTTGATATTAGCAGCAGTGTTTACACGGTACAGCTAACGGGCACCACAGATAAGTTGGCGGCTTTTATTGAAGCCATTGGTCCAAGTTGTGTATTAGAAACCGTGCGTACGGGTGTTTCTGGTATTTCACGGGGCGAGAAAGTGCTTAGTTTGTAGTGACTATTACCTGCGGTCGCGGTTGCTCAATAAAAAGCCCGAACTTCTTAAGAAGCTCGGGCTTTTTCGTTTCTGGTATTTAATAACACTCTGCTTTAAATTACTTAGATTCTGTAAACGCTTTTAGTCATGATTTTACTCAAGCCTGTCATAGCAAAGCGGATCGGTAGAGGAAACTGGTAGCCGCCTGCATCGAGAGCCGCCGCCGCGTGCTTGGCTTCATCCTCTAGCATCTGCAGTATAATCGCTTTGCTCTTAGTATCTTGTGAGGGCAGAGACGTTAAGTGATCGGTTAAGTGCTTGCAGACCTGGCGTTCCGTTTCAGCCACAAAGCTCAAGCTCACCTTGTCGCTAATAGCACCGGCGATAACCCCCATACCGAACGATAAACCATAAAATGCAGGATTTAATAGGCTGGTGTGGCTGTTAAGCTGAGTGATACGATCTTCACACCACACTAAGTGATCAATCTCTTCTGCCGCCGCTTCATTCATGGATTCGCGTACTTCAGGCAGCTTGGCCGTTAATGCTTGGCCTTGATAAAGCGCCTGTGCGCAGACTTCGCCAGTATGGTTAATGCGCATTAAACCCGCCGCATGTTTGCGTTCGTTATCATCCAGCTCGTACTGGCTAGTAGCAATATCTGCAGAAGTTTGAGCAGGAGAAGGGCGCTGCTGGTTAGCGGCTCCAGGAATTAATGTGCGCAGTGCTAAATCGGCATTTTGAATAAACTTGTCGAAGGGTGATAAATGACGCATGAGTAATCTACCTTTTGTTTAAATGAGCGCATTGCTTCAAAAGAGAAGAGGTTTAAATACGATAAATGATTATACAATTTTACGCGAAAGGCCAAAAGAAAACATGACTTAAAACGTTATTTCATTATCAGCGGCTTAATCCGCTTATGAAATTCTAAGAGTACTTCCTTTAAATGACGACCGCTAACGGGTTTATTGATTATCTTTTGAATCCCTGCTTGTTTTGCTTCTTGGTTTGCACTGCCTATGCCCAAGCCAGTGAGCATAATACGGATGGGCTTTGGCTCGATATCGTTATCGGCCATTAAGCGCTCAATTAGCTGAATGCCATTCATAATAGGCATGTCATGATCAAGCACAATATAGTCGTAAGGTTCATTTAAGTTGGCTTTATTGCGCATCAAAGCCAGTGCCTCTTTACCGCTGTAGGTACTTTCTGCGCGCATGCCCCAGCGCTTCACTTGCTTTTCAATCACACCACGGAAAGTACTGTTATCATCAACGATTAAAATTCGTTGGCCCGACAGCAGGTCAGAATCCTCTTCAACTCTTGCACTCAGCTCTTCTTGAATGGGCAGAAAGAGCGTAATAGAACAGCCATGGAAAGTCAGAGCTTCTACTTCAATGGATCCTTCCATTAAGCCTACCAATCGCTTAACAATCATCAAGCCTAACCCTTGATCAAGGTTTGATTTTGAAAATTGCTCTTGAGGGCCTGCCATGGTACGAAATAAACGACGTAACTCATCATGCTCAATTAAGCTTCCTGTCAGTTGAATTTGAAAAAATATGCCTTCGTGATTATTTAAACCCACACGGAATACTCTTAACTCCAACTCACCACTTTCAGTATGGCGGAGCGATTGTGCAATTAAGTTGGTGATAATGGTTTGTAATCGATTCTCATCACCCAGTAAGCGAGGGGATATATCATCGGCAATATCGAGTACCAATTCAATTTGCTTGCGATTGGCTTCTTGCTGATAGCGATTCATACATTGTGATAAGCAATTGGTTAAATCGAAAGCGCGGTGGTCAAGGTTGATACGACCACTTTGTAATTTGGCGAAATCTGACATTTCGCTAACGAGGTGAAGTAAATCTCGACCTGCAAGACTAATGGTATCTAAATAATCACGCTGAGTATGGGTTAATCGTGTATCCGACAATAACTCACTCATTCCCATAACGCCATTAATGGGCGTTCGAAATTCATGTCCCAGTTTCGCTAATAATTCAGGAAGAATAATATCGCTGCTATTTATTTGTTGATTCCTATTTTTACGATAATTATCAATGATACTCAGGTTCGCAAATATCGTACAGAAGACCATGATTAGGGGTAAAATAATACCTGCCCAACTGCTGATAAAATCAAACGCTAGAAAGTTATGAGTGGTCAGTGCACTGAGTAATATTCCACAAGAAATAATAACGTGGCCGATTAATAAAAAGAATTGAGCTCGTTCGTTATCGCTCTTAGCAAACAGTAATATACTGGCAAGTAGAAAATTTGTAATAAAAATAGTGGTAAACATTAATAGAATTATCGTACCGGATGGCAATAATAAATAAATAAATGTAGACACGATGTTCATGGCTAAAATGAACGTAAAAATACGAGGAATAATTTTTGAATCGCTGGAATTCCAATTCAAGTTCATGGTGAGTAGCGTTTGGATAACAGCCGATGCCATAATGCTAATAATGATAATTTCATCTTTCCACGCTTGGCTTTGAGGAAACCAGGTTGCCCATTGGCCTAACCAAGCAGGGATGAAGATGAAAAGACTGACACAGTAGAATGCTGAAATTAAGGCGCTGTGGAAACGATAAAAATACCATGTGAATATAAAGAAGACACAGGTTGCGACAATCCAGCCAAGTGCCATTCCAAGAAGAGAAAAATCAAATTGCTGGCTCTGTAAAAATTGATCATTCGATTGTAATCGCAACAAAGTATTAATGGCGTTAGTTGAACTGATTTTTATAAAGTAAGTTTGATTCTTTTTTGCCTGTACTTCGATTAAAAAAGGATAAGCTTGACGATGGCTACCCTGTGCTTTGTTATGGGTGAGGCTACCAGAACTTTGGTGATTTAATTGTCCTGCCTTGTATTCATAAAATTCAATATTTTCTAAGCGATTATTACTAATACTGAGCACAAGGCTTTGATCTTTTGGGTGTGGATTCGTAATGCGAAAGCGTAACCAATAATTTGAATCTGATAAGCTAAAACGCAGGTTGTCGCTATGGCTTGGGGTGAATTTTCGTTGGGCATCAGACACTAAAATATCTTCGATCGTTAGACCGCCAGATTGATCTTCAAAGATTGATAAGTAGGGTGTGATTTGTAAATCAAACGAAGCATCAGGCAGCATAATAGCGGGTATTGCTTGACTAGTGGCACTCAATAATAACGCGGGTATAGCGGTGGTTATCCATAATACGCTCAGTAAAAAAAACCTTTTAATATTCATCCGTGAACGTCCCACCACTATTGCATTATATTGATTGTTTTTTTATTTGCCTTGCTCGCGCGCAATTGCACGATAGGCAATATCACTGCGCATGAACATGCCATTCCAGCTAACGTTCTTTGCCAATTTATAGGCGTTTTGCTGGGCTTCTGTAACAGAGTTACCTAAAGCAGTGGCGCATAATACACGACCACCGGCGGTGACAATATTACCGTCTGCATTATTACTGGTGCCGGCGTGGAAAATCTTGCTATCCGTACCTTCATCACTCGGTAAGTAAATAACATCACCTTTACCGTAAGAAGCTGGGTAGCCTCCCGCCGCAAGAACAATACCGACCGCTGGGCGTGGATCCCATTTGGTTTCTTTTTGATCCAGCGTGCCATCGATCGCGGCAAGACAAAGTTCAACCAAGTCAGACTGCATACGCATCATGATCGGCTGAGTTTCAGGATCACCGAAACGACAGTTATATTCAATAACCTTAGGCGTTCCGTCAGCATCGATCATAAGACCGGCGTATAAGAAACCGGTGTAATCGTTGCCTTCTTTCGCCATGCCTTCAACAGTCGGCATAATCACTTCTTTCATGATGCGATCATGGATAGCTGGCGTTACTACAGGAGCTGGAGAATAAGCACCCATGCCGCCAGTATTTGGGCCAGTATCGCCATCACCAACACGTTTATGATCTTGGCTAGTGGCCATGGCTAAAACGTTCTTGCCATCAACCATCACGATGAAGCTGGCTTCTTCGCCGGCTAAGAATTCTTCGATGACGACGCGACAACCGGCTTCGCCAAAGGCATTACCCGATAGCATGTCGATAACCGCTTCTTCAGCTTGTGCGATCGTTTCAGCAACAATGACGCCTTTACCCGCAGCAAGGCCATCGGCCTTAATGACAATCGGTGCGCCAATTTTATTGATGTAAGCCAGTGCTGGTTCAACTTCAGTAAACTGGTCGTAGAAACCCGTAGGGATGTCGTGGCGCGCTAAGAAATCTTTAGTGAACGCTTTAGAACCTTCTAGCTGTGCCGCGCCTTTAGAAGGGCCGAATGCTTTTAGGCCACGAGCGGCGAAGAAATCAACCACTCCTTCAACTAACGGAACTTCTGGGCCAACGATGGTTAGTTCGATGTCATTTTCTTCAACGAATGTCGCAAGACCTTCGAAATCTAAAATATCGATAGCAACGTTTTCAAGACCGGCTTCCGCGGCAGAACCTGCATTGCCAGGAGCGATGAATACTTTTTCAACGTTGTCAGACTGAACCGCTTTCCAGCCTAAAGCATGCTCACGACCACCACTACCAATTACCAATACTTTCATTTCAATTCCTTATTCGTCCGAAGGCATTCGCACTTCGTCTATCAAGTTAACTTGAGAAAAACAAAAATTTTAAACTTAAAAAGCCAGAGACTAAATCTAGTCTCTGGCTTTTTAGTGTCTTATGCACTTAAGAAGCGTTATGAGCGAACGAAATAGCTTCTCGCTAAAAGCTAAAGATCAATGACGGAAATGACGCATGGAGGTAAACACCATGGCAATGCCAGCTTCATCGGCGGCAGCAATCACTTCTTCATCACGCATTGAACCACCCGGCTGAATGACAGCCTTGATGCCATTCGCGGCGGCGTTATCTAAACCATCACGGAAGGGGAAGAACGCATCCGATGCCATAACAGAGCCTTCAACTTGAAGACCCGCATGTTCGGCTTTAATGCCCGCAATTCGGGCTGAGTTAATGCGGCTCATCTGGCCTGCGCCAACACCAATAGTCTGACGACCTTTGGCGTAAACGATGGCGTTAGATTTAACATACTTGGCCACTTTCCAAGCGAAGATCAAATCGTCTAGTTCCGCTTCAGTCGGCTGACGCTTAGTAACTACCTTAAGGTCGTCTTTCGTGATCATGCCTTGGTCACGGTCTTGCACTAACAAGCCACCGTTAACACGCTTTAGATCAAAATCTTGTACGCGCTTGGTGGTATCCCATTCGCCACATTCTAAGAGGCGAACGTTCTTTTTAGCCGCAACAATAGCAATCGCTTCAGCGCTTACCTTAGGTGCAATGATGACTTCAACGAATTGACGATCAACAATTTTCTGAGCCGTTGCGCCGTCTAGTTCGCGGTTGAAAGCGATAATGCCACCAAACGCGGATTCAGTATCCGTCGCGTAAGCAAGCTCATACGCTTCGCCAATACCGTCTAGAGAAACCGCAACACCACATGGGTTTGCGTGCTTAACAATAACGCAAGCTGGCTTAACGAATGATTTAACACACTCAAGTGCAGAGTCGGTATCAGCGACGTTATTGAACGAAAGCTCTTTACCTTGCAGCTGCTTAGCGGTGGCAACAGATGCTTCAGTGGCATCCTCGTCAATGTAGAACGCTGCTTTTTGATGCGGGTTTTCGCCATAACGCATGTCTTGAGCTTTGGTGAACTGGCTATTGAAGGTGCGTGGAAAGCTAATGCGATCGTCAGTGCTCAGTGTTTCAGCGTCTAGGTTAATCGTACCCAAGTAATTAGCAATCATACCGTCGTACTGCGACGTATGTTCAAAGGCTTTTAATGCAAGATCAAAACGTGTCTTAGTGGTTAGGCCTTTGTACTCAGCGATTTCAGCTAAAATGCTGTCGTAATCATCGGCTTTAACCACTATGCCTACGTGAGCGTTGTTCTTAGCGGCAGAACGAACCATCGTCGGGCCACCGATATCGATATTTTCAATTGCGTCTGGCAAAGTACAGCCAGGCTTAGCGACCGCCGCGGCAAACGGGTATAAATTCACAATCACTAAATCGATTGGGTTTATGCCGTGTTCTGCCATAACGGTATCATCGATACCACGACGACCTAAAACACCGCCATGAATCTTCGGGTGCAGCGTCTTAACGCGACCATCCATCATTTCTGGAAAATCCGTGTAATCAGAGACTTCTGTTGCAGGAATGCCTTCTGCAACCAGTAGCTTATAAGTGCCACCGGTAGACAATAGCTCGGTGCCATTTGCACTCAGCGCTCGGGCAAATTCAACAATGCCTGTTTTATCCGATACGCTGATTAAAGCGCGACGGACAGGAGTGATGCTAACAGTTGGGGCGTCGACAGAACTAAGTATGCTCATGATTTTCCGAAGTAATATATTAATAAAGCTGGCCAACTGGTTAGGTCAGATCTAAGAACGAAAAAGCGGCTATAGAATAGCCGCTAGATAATTTAAAGTTAAATGCTTAAAGCATTCCGTACTGTTTCAGTTTTTTCCGCAGTGTACCGCGATTCAAGCCCAGTACCGTTGAGGCCTTGGTTTGATTATCGCGGGTATACTTCATAACCGTTTCGAGTAGGGGTGCTTCAACTTCTGACAGTACCATGTTGTAAACATCGGATACTGGCTGACCGTCTAGGTTGTCAAAGTAATTTTGTAACGCACGCTCAACACTATCGCGTAGTGTTTGAGTATTGGCATCAAAAGATGAATCTTGTGCTGGGGTATGAGACGCTTCGGTCACTGTATCAACCTTCCTTAATAATGATTCTGAATTCATGCCGCTATTCCTTTATTCAGTATTTTATCCTTGAAAAAAAATCGAATCGCCTGAACTTGCTCAGCTGAGCTTTCCAAGCGATTAAAGTTTTTGCGAAAGGCCAAGCCTTCGCTATGAGTCTGTAAGTACCAGCTCACGTGTTTGCGTGCGATGCGCACACCTAAATAATCACCGTAAAAGGTGTAGAGCCCTGCAATATGTTCCAGCAGTATGCTTTCGATTTCAGACCAGTCTGGAGCTGTAAGCAGCTCTCCCGTGGCTAAATAATGAGCAACTTGCTGAAAGATCCACGGCTGACCTTGCGCCGCGCGGCCAATTAATACGCCATCAGCGCCGGTAAAATCCATTACTTCAGCGGCTTTTAATGCGCTGGTGATATCGCCGTTAGCAAATACAGGAATGCTTACCTGTTGCTTAATATCACGAATGGTATGGTATTCAACGTCACCACTGTAACCACAGTCACGGGTTCGGCCGTGAACCGCTAGAGAGACAATACCGGCCTGCTCTGCGATTTCTGCAATTCTGGGTGCATTTTTATGTTCAGGGGCCCATCCCGTGCGCATCTTTAAGCTTACCGGTACATCAACCGCTGCAACCACCGCCTGCAATATTTCACTGACCAAGACTTCGTCTTTCATCAGCGCAGAACCTGCGGCCTTATTGCACACTTTTTTTGCAGGGCATCCCATGTTGATGTCGATGATCTGAGCACCATTGCCCACATTAAAGAGTGCGGCTGCGGCCATCGACTCTGGGTCACCACCGGCAATCTGCACCGCAATCGGCTCAGGTTCTCCGTCATGGTTCAAACGAAGTTGTGACTTTCGTGTATTTCGCAACTTTGGGTTACTTGAAACCATTTCACCTACCACAAGTCCTGCGCCTAAACGTCGGCATAACTGCCTAAACGGAAGGTCGGTCACCCCAGCCATAGGTGCTAGCACCACGGGGTTTGGCAGTTGGTAAGGACCAATCATTAAATGATTGGTCC
>JBNMOT010000018.1:0-33338 GCA_051275515.1 Oleispira sp.
GGGTCTGATGACACGTTTAATTGAGATGAAAACTGAAGGTAGTAGCGCTGTATTAGCGATGAATAGCCTTGACAATCGCCAAAATCCAGAATTTTTAGCTGAATTTAATCAGCATCTTGATACGATAGAGGCCGACCAAGCGATTAAATCGATTGTACTCACGTCGACCAGTGATAAAAATTGGTCCCTAGGCATCGATCTTGAATGGATGTCTCAGCCAACGAATACGGTTGAAGGTATTAATGAATTCATGACGGGAGTCACGAGGCTATTAAAGCGTATCGTGACGTTTCCTATGCCTATTATTGCGGCGTTAAATGGTCACGCTTACGGCAATGGCGCCGTATTAGCGTGTGCGTGTGATTTTCGCTTTATGAAGTCTGATCGAGGCTTTTTTTGTTTTCCCGAAGTTGACGTGCTGGTGCCTTTCTTTCCGTCGATGTTTCCCTTAATTAATAAAGCGGTACCCCAAGCGTTATTTAACCGTTTGGCGATGACAGGCCAGCGTATCGGTGCTCAGGTATTATTGGATCATGATGTTGTGGAAGGTATTTTTGCTAATGACGATGAATTGCAGGCAGGGGTGTTAGAATTCGCGCAGTCGTTTAATAAAAATCGATGGATTTATGGTCAGAATAAAACGCAAATGAATCAACAGATATTGCGGACGATGAAAGAAGAAGACTCAGATTTTATCAATAATATAAGCAAAATTTTGTGGAAAAACTTGCAGAAAAAATAAGCTTTTAAGCCTTACGTCACGCGCTTAACGTGACGTATTCTTATCGAGACAAGCTAACGCACTGTCAGTTTTATAACGAAAAGATAAACGCCTTTTTTGATGTTGAAGAGAAGGAGAGGGCGTGAAAACATAATGTAAAAGTTAAATGTCTAGAGTTTTTTTAATATAAGGTAGTTTGCTGACCAATAACATTACTATATTTTGAAATAACCAAATTAATTATCTGCTATTAATCGTAAAAGGAATTGTTTATGCCTTCTATATCTGTTGTGTTTATAACGGCTTTTGCACTGTTACTGTCGGCTTGTGGTGGTTCAGGTTCTGGCGGTGGTTCAGGTTCTGGCGGTGGTTCAGGTTCTGGCGGCTTAGACATTACACAATTTACCATTACTTCAACAAGTGGATATGGCGGTAGTATCTCACCCGCCACACAAGCGGTGATACACGGTGAAACAGCCACGTTAACCCTTGCTCCAGACACGGGTTATGCAATTGATTCGGTAACCGGTTGTGACGGCAGTTTAGAGGGCAATACTTATAGCACAGGCATTGTTACTCAAGACTGTGCGGTGAGTGCAAGTTTTAACAAAAGCTATGCGGTTACCGCCAGTGCAGGCCAAGGTGGTAGCATTACACCCGCCGAGCAAACGGTGATACACGGTGAAACAGCCACATTGACCCTTGCTCCAGACACGGGTTATGCAATTGACTCGGTAACCGGTTGTGATGGCAGTTTAGATGGCAATACTTATAGCACAGGCATTGTTACTCAAGACTGTGCGGTGAGTGCAAGTTTTAACAAAACCTATACGGTGACGGCGAGTGCAGAGACGGGCGGCAGTATTACACCCCTCGAACAAACGGTGATACACGGTGAAACAGCCACATTGACCCTTGCTCCAGACACGGGTTATGCAATTGATTCGGTAACCGGTTGTGATGGCAGTTTAGAGGGCAGTATTTATACCATCGCAAGCGCTACTCAAGATTGCTTGGTGAGTGCAAGTTTTAACCAAACCCCTATTGCCAATGCAGGCAGCGATCAAACCGTTATTGAAAACATGACCGTAACACTTGATGGTTCAACAAGTAACGATTCTGAAGATGATGCAAGCGAAACACCATTGTTGTATCGCTGGGAACAAACCGACGCTACAGATATTATCGTAACATTAAACGGTATAAACCTAGCAACCCCCTCATTTGAAGCGCCAAGTGTAACGGAAACAACGGTGCTTGAATTTACCTTAACCGTTACCGATAGTAACAATGACAGTGGTACTGATATTGTATTAATCACTGTAAATAAAAATCCACCCGACACCGCAACAGGCAAGCTAAACGATACGGGCATAACGACCTGTTCATCAGGATCAAGCAATGATGCACCATGTCCAGTCGATGGTTATGAGGGCCAAGATGGCGATCACGGGCGTGATGCACAAGCCTCAGGAAGTACATTAACCAAAGTAGGTGCAGGCACAGCAGGATTTGACTTTACCAAGCTGGATGCCAACGGCGATCCCTTAGCTGCTAATGCATCAGTATGGTCATGCGTGCAAGACAACCACACAGGCTTAGTCTGGGAAGTCAAAACCGCCGCTACAGGACTTCACTACACGAGCGACAAATACACTTGGTACAATACCGATGCCGATACCAATGGTGGTGGTGAAGGTTTGGCCGATAGTGCGGATATTTGTTACAACTACATCGGTGGTGATGCCGATAGTTTTTGTAATACCCAAGCCTTTGTCGCGCGCGTAAACAGGCAAAGTTTATGTGGCGCAACTAACTGGCGCTTACCGAATAAAAACGAGTTATCGTCCATTGTTGATTTTGTTCCTTTTAACCCAGCAATAGACAGCGATTATTTCCCTATTACGAACGGTTCTTGGTATTGGTCGTCCTCCCCTAGTGCCAGCCATAATGACTACGCGTGGATCGTTGACTTCTACTATGGTAGCGAGTACGGCTATGGCAAGAGTCTCGACGGATATGTGCGTCTTGTTCGCGGTGGACAGTGATTTGGTTTTTGGGGCTTTTATGAACTATCAACATTTACCAATATGGCAACAAGCCAATAGACTGTTGCTTGAATTAGAAATTATAGTGAAGCAATTTTCACGTTACCATAAATATACAATAGGCACGGAATTAAGGCAGGTGGTATTGCGTTTATGCAAAGCTATTCATCGCGCCTTTACGCGCAAGTACAGTAAAACAAAATGCATACAACATGTTGTGGAATTAATAGATGACCTTAAGTTTCAATTGCGTTTAGGAAAAGAATTAAAAGCATTTAAGAATTTTGCTCAGTACGAGCAATTAGCCGAATTGGTTGTCAGCTTGGGTAGACAAGCGGGCGGTTGGTTTAAACCAGCCATAAACTACCGTTAGGATGTTTATTGTTAATGAAGTGGCTAGATAAAGAAGGTAATAGGTGAGAGGCCACTTTAAATGGTCGTCCTCCCCTAATGCCAACAATAATGACAACGCGTGGATCGTTAACTTCAACAATGGTAACGACAACAACAATAACAAGAGTAACAACAAATATGTGCGTCTTGTTCGCGGTGGAAAGTGATACCCAAAAAAGGGCATTGATATGTTAACGTGCTTGCCAGTAAGTGACCGTAATAATGCCCAACCTTATCCGTATTTCAACTTGCAAGCAGTAGATAATGCCTACAGGCAGTGTCGTAAACGCAAGCGAAAAACGGTAAGTGCTTGTTTGTATGAAACCAAGCTATTAGATTATACCATTAATAGTAAAAACGCCTTGCAAAACCTTTGCTGGCAACCAACCCCACCCATTGCCTTTGTGGTCACAAAACCCAAAGCGCGGGAGGTTTATGCAGCACAATTTGAAGACCGTGTAATACACCACTTACTTATTAATGAACTAGAAGTTTTACTTGATAGTCAGTTTATTTTTGACGCTGCGTCAAATCGTAAAAATAAAGGCACACATTTTGCCGTTAATCGTTTGCAAAAAACTGATGCAAAAATCTGGGTTAAACTCGGTAATCCACAAGATTTTAATAAAGTATCCAGGCATAAGAGGCTAACAGAGTTAGTGCCGGGCAAGGGTACTTAATAGCTACTGGGGGCACTTTAGCCATGCCGATGCTCACACACTGAAACGAGCGTTGTTTCGCCGTTACGCGTGGCTGCAGTGGCTCTTTATAAACCCGCAGCAATTGATACCCCGTTGGTATCCTTTAAAGGTAAATCGTTTTTATTGCCAGTGGCGATATTTTTACCAACAATATCAGGGTTTTGTCGTGTTATTACAGTGTGGTAATAAAATAGTAACGCAATGTGTATTGCCCGTAAGTGGCTTTGGTTTATATTCAAACAACAAAGGTGGCAGAGTGACGGTTAATAATGAGGTGATAACTTTGTACGAGTTTCCGTTGCGGTATGTGTTGGACGTGCGTAAGTATTTAACACTAAACAACCAAGCTTATGTGTTTTGTAATGAGCAAGGTTATTTAAAAGGCGGGTTAAAAAAACGGTGTGTTCGTATTATTTCCTTAGCAGTATCAAATTCACTCGTTAGCAATTACCTAGCAACTAAACAAACAGCTAATCTATTAATAAACACGTAAGGAACAATATGAATAACTCAATAAAAGCCGCATTACTTTCAATTCTAATGTTAATAGCACTCCCAAGTAATGGACAAACCTGTAACGGTTCAATTACTCCCAGGACGCCTTTTAACCAATTTACGATAAATGATGATGGCACGGTCACCGACAATAAAACCACGTTAACATGGATGAGCTGTAGTTTAGGGCAAGCATGGGACGCAGATTCCAGCAGCTGTACCGGCACTGCCTCCCAATATAACTGGCAAAACGCACTCACTGCTGCAGTCACTGCTGCATCAGCGAGTGCGTTTGTGGTTCCAAATGACTGGCGATTGCCCAATATAAAAGAATTAAAAAGCATTGTAGAGCAAGCCTGTTATTTACCAGCAATCAATGACATTATTTTTTCTAATACGCAAAGTGAGTATTATTGGTCGTCCTCCCCTTATACCGGCAATCCTGGCTACGCGTGGGTCGTTAACTTCTACCGTGGTCACGTCAGCATCAGTAACAAGAGTGACGGCGAATATGTGCGTCTTGTTCGCGGTGGACAGTGATTTGGCTTTTTGGGCTTTTTGGGCTTTTTGATGATTTAAAATACCAAGCGGATGTCTTATTTAAAGAGAGGGGGTTAACGACAACTGATGCGCTTAACGTGACGTATTCTTATCGAGACAAACTATCGCGCTTTATAGTCTTGATAACGCTTGGTTAATTTCTTAAGTCGAATACGATCACGTATCAACGAAAATAGGGGTGAAGAATTCAGTTTAGGCTGTTTCCCTTGTCCCATTCGTTGCAGCTGACGTTTAATCACAGCCATGGTTGCGATAGAACTCAGGGTTTTATCTTTCCATTGCACTAGCGGGTTATGAGCACTTAATTGCGAATCTTTTTTCCAGTCATTAGGCAGCGACGGGTTCATTGCTAACGCCGTTCCCATGCCCACTAAATCAATGCCGTGCGTCAATACGTCTTCTGCGACGGCTAAACGCCTTATACCACCGGTTGTCATAAGAGGCATGGTGGCAATATGAACAATCTCTTTAGCGAAATCCAAAAAGTACGCTTCTCGTTGCAGCGTTCTGCCGTCGGTGGTTCTGCCTTGCATCGCTGGGCTTTCATAACTACCACCGGAAAGCTCGACCAAATCTACGGCCAACTCATTCATCGCTAAAATAACCGTTTTCGCATCGTCAGCATCAAACCCACCCCGTTGAAAATCAGCGGAATTTATTTTAACTGACACCGCAAACGTGGGCGCGACATGAGCCCGAACCGCCCGTATAACCGACAGTAATAAACGCATGCGATTTTCAATGGAACCGCCAAATTCATCGTTACGCTTATTGGTTAGTGGCGATAGGAATTGAGAAAGTAGATAACCGTGGGCACCATGAATTTGCACACCATCAAAGCCGGCTTGCTCTGCTTTTACAGCCGTATCGACAAAGCGCTGAATCAGTTGCTTAATATCGTTGTGAGTCATTGCTTTAGGCTGGCTAAATAGGTGTGAATGCTTACCCAGATCCAGCGCAATATCAGAGGGGGATAAAACGTCTCCTCCCATCGCGGCATACACTTGGCGGCCGGGGTGGTTAATCTGCATCCATACTTGAGTCTTGTTTTTCTTGGCGGTACTTGCCCACACTTTGAAGGGGGATAAATCACTGTCTTTCTCTAATACGATGCCCCCCGGGCCGGTCAATGCACGGCCATCGACCATAACGTTGCCGGTAATTAATAAGCCCGTTCCGCCTTCAGCCCAGCGTTGATAAAGCCGCAAAATAGCGGGGCCCGGAACTTGTCCTTCATCGGACATATTTTCTTCCATCGCCGCTTTTGCTAAGCGATTTGGCAGCTGGGCACCACAGGGTAAGGTAAAGGGAGAGAAAACGGATGATGTCATTACGGCAACCTAAATGTCTTGTATGGGTGAGTCGTGCGTCGGCTATTAATTCGGCTATTAATTCGGCTATAGACTTATAGTTTGAATGACTATAGCCTTATAGTCGAAGTAAGAGTATTAAAATGTGACATTAGACGCGATATGGCTATTTACACAACTATTTACACAACTATTTACATAACAAGGGAAGATCGGTATTGAATTCACCCGCACTCCAACATCTAGCAGTACCGGTCGAGTCAAAGCGAGAGCTCGCCAAAGCCAAAACTCGACAAGCATTACTGAAAAGTGCATTGCAGCTTTATAGTCAAAAAGGTGCGCAAGGCATGAGTATGAATAAAGTGGCCAAAGGCGCAGGCATCGCCCAGCCTAGTTTTTATAATCATTTTGATAGCCTGGATACGCTGCAAGATGAGTTGAGTGAGCAGCTGAAAACTAATTACCTATCCCCTATGCGTTCTGCTTGGGTGGATATGCTGAAAGATTATGACGTGCTGACGAAAGAAGCATTCAATCAGCGTTGTCAGCAAGGCTTAGCCATGATTTTTGATTCGGCGTTTAAAAATATTGCGTTATTTCAACATTTAATCGAAGACCGCCCTCGCTTTAGTCCAAAGACAGAAAAAAAAGGACTAGGGAACTTAATTACCGACATACAAGAAGAGTGGACCGAAATATTTACTCAGGGATTGCTGCTATCTGGCCGTTCTTTTGAGCGCAGTGATGTCAACCTTTGTGTTGATATTGCGGCGGCGCAGGTTCATGAATTAATTTTGGGCTGTCACCAGCAACGTTATTCAAGACCACAAGCGGTGACTATTTTAAGCGCTAATTTTGACGCACTGTTTGTTAGTCTGTTTGCACGAAAGAAATAAGATTTTATACCGCGAAAACTATCGTTAATAAAAAATAAAAAGAGAGAGCGACTATGGCCGAAGTACAAACACATTTTAGAACCTGCACATTATGCGAAGCGATGTGCGGTATTGAAATAAAGCATGAAGGCGAAAAAATTCTGTCGATTAAAGGGGATAAAAATGACCCTTTTTCGCAGGGTTATATTTGTCCAAAAGCGACGGCCTTACAAGATTTGCACGAAGACCCTGATCGTCTGCGCCAACCCATTGAAAGAACCGCGGACGGTTGGAAAGAAATTAGCTGGCCAGACGCCCTTGATAAAGTCGCGGCGGGTATCCAGTCAGTACAGCAGCAGCACGGTCAAAATGCTCTTGGTATTTACCTAGGAAATCCCAATGTCCATAACATGGGCAGCATGTTAACGGTTAAGCACTTATTAACCAGTCTAAAAACACGCAGTCGTTTCTCGGCCACCTCAATCGATCAATTACCGCACCATATTGTCTGCATGCATTTGTTTGGTCACATGCTGCGTATTCCTGTGCCTGACGTTAATCGCACCCAGTATATGCTGATCATTGGTGGCAACCCGTTAGCGTCTAATGGCAGCATCATGACCGCACCGAATATGCGTCAAAAATTAAAAGATATAAAAGCCCGCGACGGTAAGGTCGTGGTGATAGATCCAAGGCGTACCGAAACCGCAGAGATGGCCAGTGAACATCACTTTATTCGCCCAGCCACCGATGTCTTATTGTTGTTAGCGATGGTGAATGAAATTTATCTGCAAGGCTTTGCTAAAGGCAATAAAGCGTCTGCTTTAGCACCCGACATTGAGCGTATCGGATCTTTCGCCAAAGATTACAGTGCCGAGTCGGTGGCCAGTATTACTGGAATTACTGCCGTTGAAATTAAACGCCTAGTGAAAGAATTTTGTGAGGCTGAAAGCGCCGTCTGTTACGGACGCATGGGCGTATCAGTACAAGAGTTTGGTTTGTTAAGCCAGTATCTCATTATGGTGATGAATATCATTACCGGTCGCTTAGATGAAGTGGGGGGGTTAATGTTCCCTAACCCTGCGGTCGATTTGGTGAATAATTCGGGACCCGGCTATTTAGGCAAGAGACATAGCCGAGTGAGTAAGCTTCCCGATTTTAATGGGGATTATCCGGTTGTTGCCATGGCCGATGAAATGCTGGTGGAAGGAGAAGGCCAGATAAAGGCGTTTATTAACGTGGCTGGTAATCCGGTGTTAAGTACCCCTAACGGTGAGAAATTAGATAAAGCACTGTCACAATTAGATTTTATGGTGTCGTTTGATTATTTCGTCACTGAAACCAGTTGTCATGCCAATATCATCTTGCCCCCCGTATCGCCCTTAGAGCGCGACCATTATGACCTCACCTTTAATGGTTTTGCGGTGCATAATGTCGCTAAATATTCACCGGCGTTATTCACCAAGAAAGCGAATGAAAAACACGATTGGCAAATTAACCTAGAACTCGCCAAGCGTTTGGATAAAAAAGCCCCTTTTGCGACTAAGGTAGAGCGTTGGTTAACCAAAATATTGGGCCCTAAATTTTTACTCGACCAAGGTTTAAAACGTGGGCCATATGCCGACATTAATCTCAAGAAACTGAAACAAAACCCTCATGGTATCGATCTAGGGCCTCTGCAAAGTATGTTGCCGAAAGCCTTAAAGCATAAAGATAAACAGATTCATTTGAACGTCGATTTCTATCAAGCCGATTTAGATCGTGTGCAAGAGATGATTCAGCAATATGATGATAGTCAGCTTCTCTTAATTGGCCGTCGTCATGTGCGCAGCAATAATTCATGGTTGCATAATAGCCATCGTTTAGTGAAAGGAAAGCCACGCTGTACCTTAATGTTGCATCCTGAAACGGCTAAGCAGCAAGGCATTGAAAACGGTCAAGATGTTAAGGTCACTTCTCGGGTTGGCAGTATCATCATTGCCGCAGAAGTGACGGATGAGCTGATGCCCGGGGTGGTGAGTATTCCTCATGGTTGGGGTCATGGTCGTAAAGGTGTTAAACAAAAGATTGCTCAGGCCCATGCCGGTGTGAGTGTTAATGACCTGACCGACGAAACCTTGATTGATCAGTTAAGTGGAAATGCGGCGGTGAATGGCGTGCCGGTTACGTTAGAGGCACTTGAACTAGAGGCTGAAAAGTTGGCAGCCGTTTAGTCGGGTGCCCATTGTTAATTGATAATAATGAAGGCGTTTACAGACTGTAAACGCCTTTTTTTATGCCGACTATCTGCTTCCCATCCGCTTGCTGTTATACTGAAGCCATTAGACTCCTATTCCCCCCTTATTTAGACCCAAATTGAGACTTTACTATGTCATTTTCCAAACTTGGATTAAGCGCCCCTATTGTTAAGGCGGTCGCTGACTTGGGTTATACCAAGCCGACGCCTATTCAAAAAGAAGCAATTCCTGCTGTATTGTCGGGTAAAAACATTCTGGGTACGTCTCAAACGGGTACCGGCAAAACCGCCAGCTTTGTATTGCCGATGTTAGAGAAACTTTCTTCTCATAAAAAACAAGACGACATTCTGCGTGGCAAGCGTATCCGCGCCCTGATCCTTACGCCAACGCGTGAACTAGCGGTACAGATTGAAGAAAGTGTTGCTCAATACAGCAAGTACCTTGATCTTAACTCTATGGCCCTTTATGGCGGCGTCGATGTTGAGCCGCAAAAAGAACGTCTAATTGAAGGTATTGATATTCTAGTCGCGACCCCAGGTCGTTTATTAGATCTAGTACACCAGCGCGCCGTCTACTTTGATGAAGTAGAGATGCTGGTTTTAGATGAAGCCGACCGTATGTTGGATATGGGCTTTATTGACGATATTAGTAAAATTATTGAACGCCTACCGTTTGATCGTCAGAACCTATTATTCTCAGCAACGATTAACGAAGATGTACGCAAGTTAGCGGACAGTTTTTCTGGCGATGGTTTTTCGGGTGTGGGTTTTGAAAACAAAGAATTTTATGACGATTTAGAAGATATTGTTATCTCTCCTTCATCAACAACGGCTGAAACGATTAGCCAGTGGTTAGTGGCGATCGATAAAGATACGAAATCGGCCTTGCTGAGCCATTTGATCCTTGAAGAAAAATGGGATCAAGCACTGATCTTTATCGAGAAAAAGCACGGCGCCGCGAAACTGGTAAGCCAGCTAGAAAAGCGTGGTATTAAAGCCGATTGTATTCACGGTGATAGAAGCCAAGCGATGCGTGAAAAAACCTTAGCGGCGTTTAAATCAGGCGAATTAAAATACCTAGTGGCGACGGGTATTGCGGCGCGTGGTATTGATATTGGTTCCTTAACACGGGTAGTGAATTACGATCTACCGTTTAAGCCAGAAGAATACATTCACCGTGTGGGCCGTACAGGCCGAGCGGGCACTTCTGGACAAGCGATCTCTTTTGTTGCGGCGGGTGACTTTAAAAACCTGTGCGCGATCGAAAGCCGTTTAGGTCACCTTATTGATCGTAAAGAAATTGAAGGCTTTGTTGTTCGCAAAGAAGTGCCCGTATCAATTCTTAACTATGTCCCTAAGCACCTAAGAGCAGGGCATGCAGGCTCTGATACTAACTCGCCATATTATGGCAAGGGCGCAGGCAAAAGCAGCACCAAGAAAAAAATGGAAGGTGCAGGAAAAGCCGAAAAAGGCCGAAAAGCAGACGCTAAAAAAGTGGATCACGCTAAAGGTAAAAAAACCAATGCTTGGGATCGTAAGTAGAGTTCCTATTTTTGTAGAAAAGCTGATAAAGAAAGACGATGAAAAAAACAGATAAGACGTTAGAGAATACGCTAGTCACTTTGTTAACCAAAGTCTGTGAACAATCACTGAAAAGTCTCGATGGCTTTCAGTGGCTCACGCACTTAGTTAACTATAAGGACTTTCCGCGTTCTCTTACGATTATCTGTGTGTTTGATAGCCAAGAGCAGGTATCAGAATTATTAGCCTCACCGAATCATCAGTATTTGGTGAGCGCTATCGTTGAGCAATTAAGTACCGCAGGGATTAAATTGCCCAACATTCAAAAACAGATTCAATTTGATAGCGAAGAGGCCTGCAACTTAGAGCATGCGGGTAAATGGAACCGTCGCTTAAAATAATCATCTCTCATGAAAACCCTAATCACTTTTAGCGTGCCTCCATATTCACTGTTCGTTTTCGTCAATATCCTTATGAGTGACTTTGCCAATGTCAGTGCCAATACCTTTTCGAATGACGTTACCACTGGTCTTATTGACGATGCTGATACTGCTGTACACCACGTCTGAGATGAGGTCGTGAGTGCCACGAACAACTTGGGTAGTGTGACGGGTAACGGCAATGTTTTCGAGGATACCGAAGGGAATGGCGGCGATGCCTTTGTGAAGGGTGCGTACGATAGAGGTCGTCGTGTCGATGGTATCTTCGAGTATTTCTTGCGTTTCGAGCAGTTGTAATTGGTTTTCGATCAATAGCGCGAGCTCGGTTTGATGGCTGCTGACGTGCAATAAATAGCTCTCACACTGTTGGCGCAGGCCGTATTGTCGCCAAGCGATAGTAAGGGTGCTAGCGCTGATTAGAAGCGTAGCACTGGTAATAATAAATAGTAGGAAGGGGCTAAGTAACATGAACTTTTACTTCGGCTATGACGCCAAAGCTCGGCAGTTGTTGGGCCAGAATGTCTCGGGCTTCCTTGTACACTAACTTGTTGATCGTCTCGGGTGCCAGACTCATAAAGTGTTTAGCGAATTTAGATTTTGCGATGGCTAGCTCAGTAGGATTGAGTATTTCCACGGTAATGATGCGTCTTTTATGCTCCAGCCCAAGATTCTTCAAGTTGGCTGGAATAACGGTATTGGTGGTGGCCAAACAGGCCGCCTCTAATAATAATGCTTGGGTTTGCTGATGGCTGCGAAACCACAGCAACAACAGCGTGATACTGATGGCCATATTGGTTAGTAGTAAGAATGTGATAAAAATGTTCATGTGAAACCTGCGTGGTTGAGCTTAATAAAGTGTCTAAGCTAAAGTACCATAATGTGGATGCTTGGAATACTTATGCCACCACTGCTATACCTAAAACAGAATATGTGGCAAGGGTCATCGTCGTAATACTACCGTTGTAGACTTTCTAATGAAACACAGCGCAATACACTGAGTTGTTCACTTTAAAAGTAATTAATGTATGAATAAAGCAACGTTTGACTGGCAGTATTCAAATCCTTATTTGCAAGACATTAGGGTAAAGGCTGAAGATACCGATAAGTTGGGGCATACCAATAATGTGCGCTATTTAGAGTGGCTAGAAAGCATCTCTTGGCAGCATATAGAGGTGTTGGGCTGTGGCTGGGATCTCATTGAGCAGCTAGGTAAGGCGATGGCGATCGTCAGAACCGAAATTGATTATATTAACGCCTCCTATGAAAACGAAGCGTTATGTTTGGCGACCTGGATTACCTCGAGTGATATGAAGCTGCAATCTTCACGACACTTTCAGCTAGTGCGTTTGTCCGATCAAAAATTAATTTTAAAAGCCAAGATGAATTTTGTGTGTATTTCATTAAAATCTGGCAAGCCCGCTAAGATGAGCAAAGAGATAATTGAAGCGCATGAGCTTGGTATGCAGCAAAGCAGCGGGGAAGGGGCTATTTGAATCCGATATATTGAGCCAGCCTTTTATAAATGTTATCTGCTTAATAACGTCATCACGAATCGATTAACACATGCTGGAGAGACATTTGATAATGCATGCAGAGCACCATAAAATGAACTCACCGTTCTGTGGGTTTTCGGTGCCTTCACTTGCTTGTCGATAACCGCGACGACATCTTCAGCGGTTAGATTTGTTCCTAGTCGTTCTAATACTTTAGCCGATTTTTTCTGCGAATTAACCATATTAGTCGCAACAAAAGGCGGTAGAACATCGCACACCCTAATGCCATATTTAAGCCACTCAAGTTCCAGTGCTTCTGTTATCGCTTTTACCGCAAACTTACTGGCTGAATAACTGGCGAGTTCGGGCACACCATAATCACTGCTGGCAGAAGACATATTAACAATGGTGCTTTGGGTATTATTTTTTAAATACGGCCACGCTGCCTGTGATAAATTTATGACGCCCATGACATTCACATTTACAATACGTGCATGCTGTTCATTCGATATATCTTGAAAAGCACCAATCTCAAGTATGCCTGCGTTGTTCAGTAATACAGACAAGGTGTCACCATTCTCAGAACAAAATTCAGCTATAACTTGTGTAGCCTGTGCAAAGTCACAGACATCCAATGCATACAGCCGAATATTGCTGTCATCCCACTGCGCAGTAACCTCTTTCAGCAGCGATAAATTCAAATCAGCCATACCCACAAGATAACCGAGTTGATAAAAATGACGCGCAGCTGCTAAACCAATTCCCGCCGCCGCACCTGTTATAAATATTGTCTTGCGCTGAGTGTTCATAGTTGGCCTGTGTTAAATGTAAGTTTTATTATAATGATACTTGGTTAGTCTATGGTCTAAAGGGACGTATGTTTGTGATTTCCAGACAGAGTGAGTCAATATATCAGTAAAGTTGTATTGAGAATAAGAGCAGAGGGCTATTATGATGCAAGTAAAGGCGAGACTTATGTCAGAGGTAAGAGATAGGTTGAGGGCTGGCTGCAATTTATTGCTTGTTATCAATAATCCGTCACGCATAAAAAAACCCGCTAATGATCATTCATTAGCGGGTTTTATAATTTGGTAGCTATGGGCAGACTTGAACTGCCGACCCCAGCATTATGAATGCTGTGCTCTAACCAACTGAGCTACATAGCTATACTTTAGTAGCTTTCGCCTCTTAAGTGGCGCGTATTATGTCACCATTTTAATTTTCGTCAAGCGATATTCTTCGATTATTTCAATTATTTGGCTATCTTTTCAACAGCTTAGGTTTTCATTTGCTCAACCCGGCTGGGGCGCTAATTGCACTCTGCGCCTAGGCATAACAAAGCAACGAGCGGGCATAAAAAAAGCGCTCTATTAACCTATTTCTAGGTCCGTAGAGCGCTTTTTTAGCGTTTGCTAGCAAGCAAGGAAAGCTTAAATGATGCCTTTCTCTTGTAGGTTAGCAATCATGCTATCGAGGCTGTCTTCATCAGCGGCTAGGCTAATGCTTGCATCGTCTGCACCACCGGCCACCAAAGCAATCAAGCCAGCCTCTTTCAATACGTTAGCGTATTCATTGCTTACGATTGCGGCTACTTTGCCCATCTCGAATAAACGACGGTCAAGTGCTTGTGCAATAACCTCTGGGTTAGTGCCATTGATCGCGACGATCGAAGGTTGCTGACCAAAACGCTTGGCTTTATCCGCAGCAGAAACGATCGTTGTATTGCCATCGCCATTCAGTGCTTCGCCTACTACCATTCCTGCACCAACGGTGACGTTGGTAAGGCGATCAATAATAATGAAAGCACCTGTCGCAGGGTTCTGATGATACGGGTCAAAGGATACTGGCTTAGTGAGTGTTAACTCACACAGTGCGATCTCGTTCAATTTAACATCAGAAGCAGGGTGTTGCTCCATGGTGTTAACGTCAACACGGTGGTGTACCTTGCTCACCGCACCTTGAGTCATCAAAGACGAGAACTTAATGTCGAACTGCTTACCTGCAACCAGGGCAACGTCGTCCATCCATACGATGTCAGCGTTTACTTTGCTAGCAACCGTCGGCAGATCATCAATATGAACCAGCATATCACCGCGAGAAACGTCAATTTCGTCTTTCAACGTAATGGTGACCGCTTGGCCAATAAAGGCTTCGTCTAGCTCGCCATCAAACGTTACTATCTTGTCAACGACGCTGGTTTTACGGGATGGCAAAGCCATAACGGTGTCGCCTGGGTGAACTTTACCAGAAGCAACCGTACCGCAAAAACCACGGAAATCGAGGTTAGGACGGTTAACGTATTGAACAGGGAAACGGAAGTTTTCAAGATTCTTATCTTTAGTTACTTCAGCGGTGTTCAACATTTCCATCAAGGTCTTATCGGTATACCAAGGTGAACGCTCAGAGCGGTTCACAATGTTGTCGCCGTCTAGCGCAGACAAAGGTACACACTGAATATCAGGAATATTTAGTTTCTTCGAAAATTCTAAATAATCTTCTTTGATCTCGTTGTAGCGCTCTTCACTAAAGTCCAACAAGTCCATCTTGTTGACCGCAACTATCACGTGCTTGATGCCAAGCAAAGAAGCAATATAAGAGTGACGTTTAGTTTGCGTTTGCACGCCATAACGCGCATCGATCAAGATAATCGCAAGGTCACAGGTAGAAGCACCGGTCGCCATGTTGCGCGTATATTGTTCGTGCCCTGGGGTATCCGCGATGATGAACTTACGCTTATCGGTAGAGAAATAACGGTAAGCCACATCAATCGTGATGCCTTGTTCACGCTCAGCCGCTAGACCGTCAACCAATAACGCAAGGTCGATCTTGTCGCCTTGAGTACCGGATTTAATCGAGTCGCTTTCGATCGCTGCGAGTTGATCTTCAAAGATCATTTTGGAATCATAAAGAAGACGGCCAATCAAAGTCGATTTACCGTCATCTACGTTGCCGCACGTTAAAAAGCGCAACATTTGTTTGTTTTCATGCTGCTTTAGATAGCCAAGGATATCTTCTGCAATCAATTCTGATTGGTGTGACATTAGAAGTAACCCTCTTGCTTTTTCTTTTCCATGGACGCGGAAGAATCGTGATCAATTGCACGACCCTGACGCTCAGACGTTGTGGTCAACAGCATTTCCTGAATAATCTCTGGCAATGTATCGGCCGTTGATTCCACGGCGCCGGTTAATGGGTAGCAGCCAAGAGTACGGAAGCGAACCATCTTCATTTCTGGCGTTTCGCCTTCGTTTAATGGCATACGCTCATCATCAACCATGATAAGCATGCCATCACGATCGACAACTGGGCGTTCTTTCGCTAGGTACAAGCTTGGAATGTCGATGCCTTCCAAGTAGATGTACTGCCAGATGTCGAGTTCGGTCCAGTTAGACAATGGGAAAACACGGATGCTTTCGCCCTTATTCACTTTACCGTTGTAGATGTTCCACAACTCAGGACGCTGATTTTTGGGGTCCCAGCGATGGTTTTCGTCTCGGAAAGAGTAAACACGTTCTTTCGCACGAGATTTCTCTTCGTCACGACGGGCGCCACCAAATGCAGCATCAAAGCCGTATTTATCTAGTGCTTGCTTAAGAGCAGCCGTTTTCATAATGTCGGTATGCTTGGAAGAACCGTGTGTAAAAGGTCCTACATCATCCGCAATGCCGTCTGGGTTGGTATGAACTAATAAGTCCATGCCTACTTTCTTTGCCATCTCATCACGAAACTCGATCATTTCCTTGAATTTCCACAAGGTATCGATGTGCATAAGAGGGAAAGGAGGCTTGCCCGGGAAGAATGCTTTGCGCGCAAGGTGCAGCATGACCGCAGAGTCTTTACCCACAGAATAAAGCATTACCGGATTATCAAATTCGGCGGCTACTTCGCGGATGATATGGAGGCTTTCAGCTTCCAATTGTTTTAGGTGAGTCAGGTTATACTCAGTCATAATCGCTTTCGGAGTTGATTAAAAATTAATAGCAGGGAGCAACTCAAATCTGTTTTAAGATGCATCCCCCAGATACCACCACTATAACAAGAGCTGGGGTATATAAAAAGATGATTCTAATAACGTTTAGATATAAGGCTATGTGGAAACTTTGATCAATCGCTTCTACCATTCACCGCAAACAAGAAGGTTTAATAAATGTCAGTTAAGACTTGGTCGGAAAACCCCGTAACCCTTACAGGTCCAGCGGGTAAACTGGACATTAGGCTAGGGCGGCAGACGCTACCCGGTGATTCATCGGGTGATTATATCAAAGGTAAACGCGGCTTTATTATGTGTCATCCGCACCCGCTGTATGCCGGCACTATGGACAATAAAGTAGTCACCACGTTAGTCCGTGGAGCCTCACAGCAAGGCCTTGATACGCTGCGCTTTAACTTTCGTGGTATTGGCCAAAGTGAAGGTCAGCATGATCATGGTAAGGGCGAACAAGAGGATCTGGGTGTCGTGATTGATTACGCGATCAATGAATTGGGCTGGGACACCCTATTGTTGGCGGGCTTCTCGTTCGGCGCCGGTATTGCCTGTTTGTATGCGGGTCATTATCCTGAAAAGGTCAATGGTCTGTTTTTAATTGCTCCCGCCGTTCATCACTTTGATGCACCTGCTACCTTACCCTTTGAATTCGAAAGCCACATTTATATGGGGGATGCTGATGAGGTCGTGCCATTTGATGAAGTCGAGCATTGGGTCGATTTATTAACCCCTCAGCCACACTTTCATATTTTTGAAGGAGCGGGTCATTTTTTTCATGGACGTTTAGTTGATTTAAAAAAATCATTTTTGGACGATTTATTAAATATTAGTGAAAACTCTCGCTAGGATCAGCACCCACTATATTCAAAGTATGAGTGCTGATTGAACTAGCCGGTTAAAAACGCAGTATTCGTTATGCTTTTGCTAGATTGCGTTGTTGCTGGTCTGGCGTGAAATAATTATTAGCACGGGTAAATGTTCCAAAGTCATTGAACCTCACCCCATTTTTACGCATGACTTTATGGGCTGCTTTAACGGTTAGCTGTCGAATATAAAAGGGCTCTTTTACTACAAAGTGATGGATCCCATGAGTGCTACCAAAGTTGAAACAGAATATTTGAAGTGGCCAAAAAATGGGATGATTCAATACTTGAGTTTCTTCGATCGTATTGGTCACATTTCCGTAATAATGCATATTAGAGGTGATGACATTAATAGAAAATGAACGTAAATAGAAAGGCGCAATCCATACAATAACAAGGCTGGTCATCCCGTTAATATT
This sequence comes from Oleispira sp., assembly GCA_051275515.1. GTDB lineage: Bacteria > Pseudomonadota > Gammaproteobacteria > Pseudomonadales > Oceanobacteraceae > Oleispira. The sequence goes on from JBNMOT010000018.1 coordinate 18,062, forward strand.
GGTAAGCATAAACTCACTCCAAATAATGCTTGTACCTAAGGCGTCTGCAATGAGGTTTGCACCATGAAACCCAATAACGCTGTACCATAGGCCTACAGAAATAACGCCAAAAGGCAGATTTGCAATCAAGATGCCGACGACTCTTTTAACTTTTTCACCCTTAGGCGCTAACAACATGACTTTAAACACGTTGGGAATAAAGGTATCCATCATGACCCAAAAGCGTAATGGACCGTATTTCATACCATTACTGACACCACGTTCTTCTATGTCTTTTTCGGTACCTGAAGTTTTATGATGTAAAAAGTGCAGTTTACGTCGAAACCAAGGGTTTATGGTTCCCGGGCGCATTAGCCATACGGTAAACAGCATCAAGTGGTGAACCGCTTTTCTGTTTTTGAAATACTGCCAATGAATTAGGTCATGCTCCAGTTCATGAGATATAGAGCTAAAAAATGCCATCAAAGGTATAACAAACCAGGCAGACCAATTCAGCTCAATATATCCATAAGCGCCAATGATCATACCCACCAAAGAAAGCAGTAAGATACACATGCCCATGAAATTATTATTAGCTAATATCGGGTATTCATTACGCCATTTATCGCCATCAGCAATAATCGTTTGACGAATAATTTGCATACGTTTATTAGCCTCTGTGGGCGATAAATGTTCATTTAATGCAATGTCTTTGTTCATAGAATGATGTTCTCCCCTTTCGTTAAGCCTTGATTACACAAAAATGATCGAAAACAAGCTATTAAATAATTGCCAAATGGCCTAATATCCATTAAAAATGGCCAGTTAATCGGGTTTTTTATGAGTTCAAATCGCCAGCACGCTATTTACCCAACCGCAGAGTTGTATTTGATTAATCGGTTTTCGAGAGCGAAAGGGTTGGCTGCATCTCAGTGGCTAATGGGGACGGGCATCCATGAAGAGCAGCTAAAAAAGCCAGATTTATTGGTGAGCCTAGGGCAATTTGATATTATTTATCGCAATATTTATCGCCTGCTCCCTAATTCCGGTCTTGAGCTGGGTAAGGCATTAAATTTGTCCCGCTGGGGTTTAATAAGCAATGCTCTTGTGTGCAGTCAGACATTAGGGCAGGCGATGCAAACGGCAAATGATTATCGCTCTTTATTAAGAAGTCGATTTAATTTAATCCCTCAGCTTAAAGGTGATCTTTATCATATCGATATTCAACGTCGTGAAGATATAGCCTACCCTGTCAATGCCATTTACGCTTATGAAATTATGCTGGCTTCGTTCAAGGTTCAGTTTTCTTTATTAACCATGAAAAACTTTTCATTTCATGCGTTAGAATTCCCTTATAGTAAACCTAACAATAGCGATGATTATCAACGCTTCTTTAATTGCCCTATTAGCTTCGGTTGCGCGCAAGGTAAAATATTAATCAGCAAAGAAATTATGCATCAATCCCTGCCTTTAGCTAATTCAATTAGCCGAAAGCAAACTTTAAATAGTTGTTCACTAGAATTAGAGCGAGTCTCTAATAGCTTTCAACAAGATATTGCTTGGAGGGTGAAGTCAGAACTTGCACAACTTGAAATCCAAAACAGCCCGTTAGACACTTTGGCGCTAGCGATGAATATGACTAGCCGCACTCTACGGCGTAAATTACAGCGAGTAGGCAGCAGTTTTAGGCAAATAAAACAAGATTATATTCTACAAAGGGCGATGGAATTACTACCGTCAAACCAGAAAAGTATTCAAGCAATCGCAGTAATGTGTGGATTTAAGGATAGTGCTAATTTTCGTGAGTATTTTAAAAAACATACAGGCATGACACCTCGACAATATCGCCATGCATTATTAAAAAAATGACAGGGTGAGCGAGAATACTGTTAAAACGTGACGATTTAATTCGTGTCATTAATTCAGCGAGTGATCTAACACAGAAGCATTCATCGTATGAATGCTGAGAATACTATCAATTTTAGTGATTTTCAGCTAAATTGCGCGCCTTATATACGCCAATCATCACATTTTTTCAGAACATCATAACGAGGAACTTCCATTGTCTACGCCCTTAGAACTCTACCAAGAAGATTTAAAACGTGATGATTTTTCGTATGATGCCGACCAAGAAAAAGCGGTAAAGCACCTTCAACGTTTGTACGATGATTTGGTGACTAGTTATGAGAAATCGAAGAAAAACAAAACTTTTCGCAAGGTATTCTCTAAGAAACAGAAAGTACCGATTCAAGGTTTGTATTTTTGGGGAGGTGTTGGCCGCGGTAAGACCTACCTAGTCGATACTTTTTATGATGCGCTGCCGTTTGAACGTAAAATGCGTACTCACTTTCACCGCTTTATGCAGCGAGTTCATAACGATCTCACCGCCTTAGAAGGTATTAAAAACCCACTCACTGCGATTGCTGAACAAATTTCAAAAGAAGCGGTGGTTATCTGCTTTGATGAATTTTTCGTATCTGATATCGGTGATGCGATGATTTTAGGTGGATTGATGGAAGAGTTATTTGCTCGTGGGGTAACACTGGTGTCTACGTCAAATATCGTACCCGATGGTTTGTATAAAAATGGTTTACAGCGAGATCGCTTTTTACCCGCGATAAAGCTTTTAAATACATACACCGATGTGGTGAACGTTGATAGCGGTATTGATTACCGTTTACGGACATTAGAGCAAGCTGAACTTTATCATTACCCGTTAGATGATTCTGCTGAATCGAGTTTGCAGAAAAGCTTTGAAAGCCTTGTTCCTGATATTAAACACGTTGAGTTTAATGTTGATATTGAAATTTTAGGTCGTAATATTCCGTTAAAAGCGGTGTGCGACGATATTGCTTGGTTTGATTTTAAAGGCCTATGTGATGGGCCACGATCTCAGAATGATTATATTGAATTGGGTAAACTGTATCACGCCATATTGATATCTAATGTGCCTGTGATGGGTGTGAAGAATGATGATTTAGCACGTCGTTATATCAATTTAATTGATGAGTTTTATGATCGTGGTGTCAAAGTGATTATGTCGGCTGATGCCCCTATCCATGAGATGTATACGGGGGGTAATTTGGATTTTGCTTTCCAGCGTACCACTTCCCGTATGTTAGAAATGCAGTCCCATGACTATCTTGCACGTGAGCACAAGGCTGATTAAATTTAGCGTTCAATGTTGTGAAGGCTAATACAGCGCTGCTTGTATAGAGGTAAAAGGCTTAGACTTGTTACCTTCTAATTTAAGCGCCATCACAGTAAGGGCCGTCAGTGGCCAAGTGAGGAACAAAGTTACAAGGCGAGTGACGAGAATCTAATTGCTCTAGCAATATACCTTTCCAAGCCAAGTCGCAAGCTCCGGTTGAACCCGGCATACACACGACCAGCGTATTATTCGCAAGCCCTGCCAAGGCGCGTGATTGCACCGTAGAAGTACCGATATCCGCGTACGAAAGATGACGAAATAATTCGCCAAAGCCTTCAATCGTTTTGTCTAAAAGTGGCACAACGGCTTCTGGTGTTGAGTCGCGGCTGGTGAAGCCTGTGCCACCGGTTAATAGAATAACGTTCACGTCATCACTGGCGATCCAAGCAGAGGTTATGGCACGAATTTGATAAATGTCGTCTTTTACAATGATTTTATCTTCATAGTGGTGGCCCGCGTCTTGCAGTGCTTCTACTAGATATTTTCCGGAGGTATCGTTTTGATCGTTACGGGTATCGGACACCGTTAATACGGCGATGCGAAGTGGTGTGAATTCTTTTTTTGCATGGTTGCCCATGGTATTTCTCCGAGAATAAATCAAAAGATGAAATTGTTAATAAAGGCATTAGATAGCAGGAAGAAGTGAGATGCAAGAATGCATCCCACTGCTAGATCATCAGAGAAGCTTTTTTAATTAGTATGTGTCGCTAGGCTCAAAATTTTACGATTTAGTTTTTTGAACGCTGCTCTTCACGAAAGCGCATTTTATCTTGGCGATGCTTGGCGACGGTTTCTTGTACATCCGCTCCTAAGTGAACTTCGCCGCGCTGTTTAGCCAGTTGCATTTGCAATTCACGTTGCTTAAAACGCTCGCGCTGCTCTTCGCTGTAATTATCGATACAGTGATGGCAGCTGACACCTTGCACGTAATCAGCACGTAACTTTTCGTCTTCTGTAATGGGGTAGCGACAGGCGTGGCACTGGTCGTATTGGCCCTTTTCTAAATCGTGGTTCACGGCTACGCGGTTATCAAAAACGAAACATTCACCTTCCCACAGCGTGTCTTCTTTAGGCACTTCTTCTAGATACTTAAGAATGCCCCCTTCAAGGTGATAGACCTCGTCAAAGCCTTGCTCTTTAAGATAGGCGGTCGACTTTTCACAGCGAATACCGCCGGTACAGTACATGGCGACTTTCTTTTGCTTAGTCGGATCCATGTTTTGTTTTACGTACTGCGGGAATTCACGGAAGGTTTCGGTATTCGGGTTGATCGCGCCTTGAAAGGTGCCGATTTGAACTTCGTAATCATTGCGGGTATCAATCAAGACTACGTCGGGATCGGCGATTAAAGCATTCCAGTCTTGTGGCTTAACGTAAGTGCCGACTACCTGCTTAGGGTCGATGCCTTCGATGCCCATAGTGACGATTTCTTTCTTTAACTTCACCTTAGTGCGGTAGAACGGCATGGTTTCGTCGTAGGATTCTTTATGGACTATGTTGGTAAGGCGCTCATCAGTGGCCAGCCATGCAAGCAGACCGTCGACACCTGCGCGAGAGCCCGCAATAGTGCCGTTAATGCCTTCTTGGGCGATTAGGAGGGTGCCACGAACTTCATTGGCTTCCATCGCTTCTAGCAATGGTTGACGGAGCGCTTCGAAATTTTCTAGAGTCACGAACTTATACAGCGCGCATACGACGACAGGAGCAGTTTGCTCAGACATGGGTCTTTCCTCTTATTGCGGTCTGGAACGTAAAACCAGAGCATTGTTCAAATCTGCTTTACATAGCAGGCTCAATTAGAGCGCGCATATTATATACAAACTTGGTCGGTTTATCCAAATCCTATGGGATTCAGTGGTCAAGCTCGCGCATTAATGGCCGTTAACTTACTATGAATTGAAGGACAGGGAAGACGCGATGACCCGCTTATGCATGCCTATTCACGATAAAGTTAGCGACCATAAGCCCACTAGGCTGTTGGTCATTGTCACTTGTTTATGGGCGATTTTGTTACCCAGTAGCGCCATGGCTGAATGTCGTGATGGTGATGCAATAGAGGCTGCTGATCAAAAAGCAGTCTCTTACTTCAAAAAGGGTGAGGTATTTCATCGCGGCGTCGTACACAAAATACATCACCCGTCGCGTAAAAAAGAAGTCGCCAGCTACATCAAGGTGGACAAGAAGCGTTACAGTATGATCATGTTAGTTGATCAAGAATGTGACGTTCAATTTCGCAAACGAACACGCCAACAAGACTAGTTTTTTATCCCGTCTATTTTAAATTCATACAGCTCGCATAATAACTAACGGTGCCAGCCCAGTCTGAAAATACGCCTTCAACTTTTACAGTTTTTGCTAAAAAATCTAATAATAATAACATATCAGAATCGGTATTCGTGGCATTGGATATGGATTGATAATACCAACCGCCTTGCCCGCTTAATGGACCTGATCGTTCTAGTGTCCAGGTGATTATTTTTAATCCTGCTGCTTTCGCACGCTTCGCATATTCAGACTCGATTAAATTATTATCGCTGTCTAAACCGACTAAGGCCCACAAAGGTGGCGCAACATAACGGACGCCATTGGCAAATAAAAGATTCATATCGTCAGCAGAGACTTCAAAACTTGGATCACCCATACGCTCATCTAACAATACCGCTTGCTCGCCAAAGGACGGGTTTTCTGTCATCCAAAATAAAACATCGTCACGATTAAACGACTGTGGAAATACATTAGTAAAAGGTACATTGGCGTCTTGATATTCGTTTAACATTTTGCGCGCATAATCTTGTTGGCTAAAACCATCAAAAGGCATTGTGACCGCTGCTGATTTTAATTCTGGAGTCATTTTTACATTGAGTTGTTTGAATAACTCAATGCTTTCTTTATGGGTCATCAATGTACCGCGACTTGCGTAGCCATCAGTGCGCCAGTCTGCCGTGCCCTTTAAATATTCTTCTATGGTGGTTGCCTCAGAGTTCGCACCCTCCATTTTGCCTTTTAATGTTTTGAATTCCGCTAAACTAATATCGCTGGTGCAGCATTGTGCACTGGCAGGGTTAGTGCCATCACTGGGAGTGAAAGGCATTGAACACTTGTCGGCTAACGCCGTGTCTAATATGTTTGTCGTGGTATGTAGATCGCATTGGGAGTGACGACAGACCAGCTCTTTATCGCTCGTAAAGGTGACATCACATTCTATAATGCCTGCCCCCATTCTCGCGGCTGCCATGTAGGATTCTTTGGTATGTTCAGGAAACTGCATGGCCGCGCCGCGGTGACCAATGGAAAAATCTGTTTTTTTAAAGGGCATTTCAGAACAGCTTTCTAATGCAGTCTTTAAATCACTGCTGGCAAGGTCTGCAATTAAAAAATAAGGTCTTGGGCCTACTTGAACATTGCTTTGGGTATTGTTCTTAACGTTAGATCCCCCACAGGCCGTGAGCAGTGAACCCAGTAATACGGTTAACAGCGCAATTGAGGGTAATAGTGAGGGTAATAGTGAGGGTAATACTGTGTTTTTCATTGTTAAGCCCGCTATTCCAATAAAAGGTTGATTTGGGTATGAGCTTAAAGACGGTGTATGACTAAATGATGGCAGTCGGACCTTCCTCAACGCATCGGATTCGGTATTTTCTTTGGGGCTAAGGCCCACTGCACCGTTAGAATGCTGCCAAGCACCGCAATGAGACCCATCAAAGCAAAGCCGGTAATGCTTTGATCAAGCACGATCCAGCCAAGAATAACGGCGGAAATAGGGCTTAATAAACCTAGGGAAGACACTGCGACGGTCGAAAGCTTGGCGATGCCGTTAAACCATAAAACATACGCAAAGGTCGTTCCAAAGAGAGCAAGGTAACCATAACCCAGCATATTTTTGGTCGTTAGCGTCAATAGGGGAGGGTCGATGAACCACGCAAAGGGCGCTAACATGATACCCGCAATTAATAACTGCCAGCCCGTGAACGCCAGCAGTGGCATATCTGTGCGCCAGCGACGGGCAAGAAAGACACCACAGGTCATTAACATGGCGCCAACCGTCGACGCCAGAATACCGATAAAATCCCACGTTGAGCTGGGAGATAATAACAGTACGGCCACGCCAAAGACCCCCACAATACTCGCTACCAGAGCTAGGGAGGCCGGTTTACGATTATCCACAAACCAAATCAAAAACATCATCATTAATGGCTGAATCGCGCTCACTACGGCGGCTAATCCACCGGGTAATCGGTAGGCTGAGACGAATAACAAAACATGAAAAAAAGCAAAATTTAAGGTCGCAAGAATAACGATTCGAAGCCATTCATCACGCTTGGGCAAATGACGACTGATCAGAACTAAAATAATTCCGGCAGGCAATAAACGTAAAAAAGCCGCAATAAAAGGACGGTCTACTGGTAATAATTCAGTCGTGACAATGTACGTAGTGCCCCAGAGGGTAGGGGCAATGGCGGTTAACATAATGAGCAGTATAACCGGAAGCCTTGAGCTGTTTGACATGAAAAGTCGCTTAATATGAAATGATAAAAACAGCGCCCATCATCGCATATTAAGCGCTGCGAGTTCGTCACTAATCTATGAGTGAGTTAAAAGTTTTTTGACATCCTTCTCTAACGACGCTGCGCTGACTGTTTCAGCCGCTTGTAATGGCCCCGCCGTCAGCGTTACTTTATAGCTAAAGAGGCTGCCCCGCATACCGTTTAATGCCATAGGGACAACCGCAACCGGAGACTCTTTTAATAGGCGATCGATGTCTGTTTTAAAGGTATCTACCTTGCCATCAATAGTTAATTTTCCTTCCAGGAAAATACAAATAATTTCGCCGCGATCCAGTGCTTCTTTTATCCGTTGAAAGGCACATTCATACACATCAATATCGGCTGTCGGCGAGCCAATAGGGATGGCATTAGCCATGTTGAAAAAGGTTTTTAAACCTTTTTTCTCGGTAATACTGCGATCCATCACAAAGCGAATAGGGCGGTGATACGTGCCCGCAATCAGCAGGGCATCGATAAAACTCACCTGATTGCACACCAGTACAGCCGCCCCAGTGTCTGGAATATTGTCTAAGCCCTTATGTTGCACTCGATAAAAAGTATGCCCCAGCAGCCAAATAAATAAGCGTAAAACAAATTCCGGCACACGGGAATAAACATAAGCGGCCACCACAATGTTCATTAGGGCCAATACTAAAAAGTATTGAGGAATTGTCAGTTCAATCACCACCAAGGCAAGAATACCGATGGCAGCGCTAGCGACCATGAAGATAGCATTAAACATGTTATTGGCGGCAATAATTTGAGAGCGATTTTTGTCGTCGCTTCTATGTTGAATCAAGGCTTGCAGTGGCACCACAAATACACCACCAAAAGCACTGACCATGGCGATATCAAACATTAAGCGCCAGTTCTCAGCTTGTTGAATAAATACCATGGCCGACATGCCATCGACCACGTGAATAGCCGTGACAGAAAAATACAAATCGATGCCAAAAATACTCATACCGATTGAGCCGATCGGGACGATCCCCAATTCAATTGTATGGCCCGACAGTTTTTCACATAATAAAGAACCGATCGCCACACCTAAAGAAAACAGGGTCAGTAGCAAGGTGACGACTTGCGTCGAGCCGCCAAGGTAATCACGAGCAAAATTAGGAAACTGAGTTAAATAACTCGCGCCGATAAACCAAAACCAGCTGATCGCTATAATCGAAAAATACACCGAACGGTCTGCGCGCGCTTGTCTAAAGGTATTCACCATTTCGGTGAAGGGGTTCCAATTAATGTTTAAGTTAGGATCGTTAGGGGCGGCGCGAGGAATATATTGGCTGGATAAAAAACCTAAAACCGCGAAGAAAATGATGCCCCCGGCGATCCAATATTGACCTTGTTTAAAATCGAAAAAAATACCAGCAGTAATAGTGCCGATTAAAATGGCTAAAAAAGTACCCATCTCAACCAGGGCGTTACCCCCGACTAATTCTTCATCATTTAGCTGTTGTGGCAATAAGGCAAATTTCACCGGACCAAAAATGGCAGACTGCATGCCCATAAGAAATAGCAGCACCATCATCATTGCAATATTGCCCATTAACACGGCGCTGGCGGCTAAGGCCATAATGATGACTTCGAAACCTTTAATCCAACGAATAAGTGTCGATTTTTCCAGTTTATCGGCAATTTGACCGGCAATAGGAGAAAACAAAAAGAAAGGAAGAATGAATAAACCGGCGGCTAAATTGGTTAATAACGCTGACTCACTTTGCGCGCTTATGCCACCAAAAGTGATTAATAATAACAGCGCATTTTTATACAGGTTGTCGTTAAAAGCGCCTAAGGCTTGGGTTAAAAAATAGGGCAGAAATCGTCGTTTACTGAGAAGTGAAAATTGTCCCTGCTGGCGCATGCTTAACTCCCTTATTGATGAATGAATGAATGGATCATACTGTCTCTAGTCACGGACTGGCAATGGCTGGTGGCTCAGAGCTACCCAATAGGTTTATTCGCGTGTGGGGTGATTAGTCATCCTATCGAAACAATGATTCTACATTTATCTTATTAATCTTTTAATGGGGTTAATCTACTATGGATAGATTAACCCATAACTTAACCCATAACTTAACATAGAGACACATGATGAAAGTATTAGCCTTCGCCGCCAGTAATAGCCGCTCTTCTATTAATAAGGCATTAGTGACTTATGCATCCAGTTTGCTCGAACATGCTGAGATAGATGTAATCGATCTGAACGATTATGAAATGCCAATTTATAGCAACGACCGTGAAAACGACTCGGGTATTCCACAACTGGCTCACGATTTTTATAACAATATTTCAGCCGCCGATGCCCTAATAATTTCTTTTGCCGAACATAACGGTTCTTATACTGCGGCTTATAAAAACCTGTTTGACTGGACATCTCGTATTGATCCGAAGGTTTATCAAGATAAACCGACGGTATTACTGGCCACTTCACCGGGCCCAGGCGGCGCCGGAAGTGTGCTCGCAGCAGCCAAAGGTTCAGCACCGTATTTTGGTATGGATGTTAAAGCGGATTTGTCGGTGGCTAAGTTTTTCGACGAATTTGACGTGGAAAAAGGCACGCTAAAAAATGAGGCGACGAATGCCCAGCTATTAACGGCAATTTCTCAGTTGAAATAATATGTTTTATCCACAATCATTGCGAATAAAACGACTGATGTTAAACGTTAATATTAAAAGAAAGATACCTTTTCTACCCTAAAATTAATAAGGCTAGAACGAATAATTTAATTGATTTTTAGTAAATAAAAACTCACTGTTTTTAACAATATTTTATTGTATATAAAAATATATATTAGTAGTAAAAGGTCTATAAAATAGGCTTATTTAATGGAAGTAATGCCACCATAAACTAAAATTAATACAGTATCTAAAATTGTGATTATTTGTTTATGGTGGCTTTATGTATGCTCTAAAACGTGAAGAAAATTTCGCTATAATTCCTCCTGAAAACTTTATCTATGCTATTGAAAAAAATAATAATAAGAGTGGAATTCAAGGCATTAGCGAAAGCAGCAATGGTAACTATGATACGTCTGATGACCTTCCTAACGAAGGACTACCTAATGACAATCTGTTTCAAGATACCTTTGCTGAAACCGTCGACCAACTCGCCGATCAAATCACCTTGTTAGCAAGACAAGAACGTCAATATGAAAACCGCAGCGTGAGCTGTTATCAAGACGATGATGGCATGTGGATTATAAAAGCTAAATTGCCCGCCGAAGAAGGCGGCTTAATTGCAAAGGCCCTTAAAGAACTCGGTGATCGCTTAGCCGATTCTAATGCCGATGCTTCTAATGCCGATGCTTCTAATGTAAGTAGCGCTAAAGAAACGCTTAAAAATAGTGCAAAAAGCGTTTCAGCTGAAACGTTTTTAGAAAATCAGCATCAAGAAATGAAAGAAGATGAAAAAGAGAAGCTTACTTTTCCTCAGCGCAGAGCGTTGCCAGTTAATTATGCATCTACTGGCAGGCTCGCTAAACCAAGAGACTGGTGCTGATTTAGGTGCTGACCTAGGAGTAAGCCTAGATGGACGCTGGTTAATACCCAACGCCGCACGTCGTATGGCGTGTGATGCGGGCTTACTGGTAGTAGAAGAGGATAGCGTAGGCAATGTATTGAACATTGGCCGACGCTCACGAATTATTCCCCCCTCCATGTCACGTGCCTTAGCGATTCGTGATGGCGGCTGCCAGTTTCCGGGCTGTTGTGAAACCCGTTAGGTCGAAGGCCATCATATAAAGCACTGGGCCGATGGCGGTGATACAAAGTTGGATAACTTGGTGACGCTGTGTAGGCATCATCATAGAGAGCTGCATAAAGGGTCGTTCTGCATTTTACTTAAGCCAGCGAACCAGCAAGCAGCCGCGAGCAAGCCACAGCGTTTTGCCGAGCGGTTATGTTTTTCTAAAGGTGATCGTTATTTTGATACACCCTTTAATCGTACTGACGGCGCTAAGTTTACCTGTGCTTGTTGCGACTCTACTGAACTGGGTAAGACGATTCCTAGGACGATCTATAACGCGATAGATGAAAAGACAGCGGTTACTAAGTGGGCAGGGGAATCGATGGATATAGGCATGGCGCTTGATGGGTTGTTGAATGCGGGTAGGCAGACAATTTATTTCAAGAAATCACTAAATCAAACTAAACCACTTTAATAAATTAAAGCGCCTTAATCTTCTCTATATGATCTTTCAACTTAGTGATATCACGAGCAAACCCTGTGGCTTTCTCGATAAAGCCAGCCATTGGAATAAGCAAGACTCTCTAATAATTCACTAATAGTGAAGAGTAAATTTGCTGATGCTCACTGATTCCAGTAGTTCCAGTCTTCCCATTTTGACCAAACGTACTGCTCTATCAGCATGGCATTTGCTTCACCGAATAATAGCTGACCTTGAATGGCTTCATAGGCAAGAGGTGTGGGAGCATCAACAATCGACATGCTGTTTACTGTTCGCTGAGTGGTCTCACTTAAAAAGCTATCCACCTTAGATAGTAGTTGCCTAGGATCGTTTCCTTCTGGTAACAAAAGCGCGAGATCGATGTTGCTGTGCTCGTCGGCCGTTTCACTTGCGAAACGGCCGTAAAGCCAAGCGGCGAGAATCCCTTGCTCGTGTAAATAAGCCTTAACTTGTCTAAGCTGGGATTCTCTTCGTTGCATTAAAGCGCCTTAATCTTCTCTATCTGATCTTTCAACTTAGTGATATCACGAGCAAACCCTGCGGCTTTCTCTTTTTCTTTATCAATCACCGCCGGTGGCGCTTTATCAGTAAAACCTGGGTTACCGAGTTTGTTATTCACACGCTCGATTTCTTTATCCAGTTTTTCTACCGACTTAATCAAACGCGCAACTTCTTGATCTTTATCGATGAAGCCAGCCATTGGAATAAGCACTTCCATATCACCGACTAACTGCGTCACTGACATAGGCTCTTCCTCGCCGTCGTTCAACCAAGTTAGGCTTTCTAACTGGGCAAGTTTCTTCAAGAAGGTTTGGTTTTCTTCAGCGCGACGGAAATCTTCGTCACCACCATTCTTAAATAACAACTCTAATGGCTTGCTGGGTGGAATGTTCTTTTCACCACGAATATTACGTACCGCTGTAATAACATCTTGTAGCCATTTGATATCGGCTTCAGCTTCGGCATCGCGGAACGCGTCTTGCGCAACCGGATACGGCGCTAACATAATCGTTTCACCTTCTTTGCCGGCCAGTACTTTCACTTGCTGCCAAATTTCTTCGGTGATGAACGGCATAATTGGGTGCGCTAAACGCATGGTCGCTTCTAATACGCGAACCAAGGTGCCTAGGGTGCCGCGCTTAGCTTCTACGCTGGAGTTTTCATCCCACAGTACGGGCTTAGATAATTCTAAGTACCAGCCGCAGTATTCGTTCCAGATAAACTCATACAGCGCTTGTGCCGCAAGGTCGAAACGATATTGATCTAACTGACGGGTTACTTCCGCTTCTACAAACTGCAGGCGAGAAATAATCCAGCGATCGGCTAGGGATAGAATGGCTTCTTCACCATTAGCACCACACGCCGCTTTCATGGCGTCGGTAATCACAATCTTAGTGCCGTTTTCCGCCGCGGCTTCAACAACGTCGTCGCCGGCAACCGATAGCATTACGTAACGTGAAGCGTTCCAGATTTTATTACAGAAGTTGCGGTAACCTTCTAAGCGCTTCATGTCCCAGCTAATGTCACGGCCAGTCGATGCCAGTGCTGTTAACGTGAAACGTAAGGCGTCGGTACCGTGGGCCGAAATCCCTTCTGGAAATTCTTTCTTGGTGCGCTTGCCAATTTTCTCAGCCAAGTGCGGCTGCATCATATTGCCCGTACGTTTTTCTAATAGCTCATCGAGTCCGATGCCATCGATCATGTCGATTGGGTCGAGTACGTTGCCTTTCGACTTCGACATTTTTGCGCCGGTTTCGTCACGGATTAATCCGGTCACATAAACGGTTTTAAACGGTACTTGGGGTTTGCCGTTGCCGTCTTTGCAGAAGTGCATGGTCATCATGATCATGCGGGCAACCCAGAAGAAGATGATATCGAAACCGGTAACCAAGACGTCAGACGGGTGGAAGTCGGCTAAACGTTTAGCCACTTCAGGGTCATCTAGGTCTGGCCAGCCTTGGGTCGCGAACGTCCAAAGCGCTGACGAGAACCAGGTATCGAGTACGTCGTTATCTTGCGATAGGTTAACGGCAGCATCCAACTTATATTTTTCGCGAACCATGGCTTCTGTTTGCGCAACGTAAACCTTGCCTTGGTCATCGTACCAAGCGGGAATGCGGTGGCCCCACCAAAGCTGACGTGAGATACACCAGTCTTGAATGTTGTTCATCCACGCGAAGTACATGTTCTCGTAGCTTTTAGGAACAAAATTGATGTCGCCATTTTCAACAGCAGCAATTGCAGGCTTAGCCATTGTTTTCGCGTCGACATACCATTGGTCAGTCAGCATCGGCTCGATGACTACACCACCCCGGTCGCCGTAAGGGATAACCATGTCGTTTTCAACGATTTCTACTAGCAGACCCGCCGCATCAAAATCGGCAACAATTTCTTTACGGGCGGCGAAGCGTTCCATGCCTCGGTATTTTTCTGGAATGAAACCCGACATGTCTTCATTTAGCGTGCCATCGGAGTTGAAGGTTTGACCTTCTTCACGAATGTCAGCGTTGAACGTTAATACGTTGATCATGGGCAGTTTGTTGCGCTTGCCCACTTCATAATCGTTAAAGTCGTGGGCGGGGGTAATTTTTACACAACCCGTGCCTTTTTCCATATCGGCGTATTCGTCGGCGATAATGGGAATGCGACGGCCCACCAATGGCAGCATCACGTCTTTGCCGACAAGATGCTTATAACGGCTGTCTTCTGGGTTAACAGCGACGCAGGTATCACCCAGCATGGTTTCAGGACGGGTAGTCGCCACAACGATGTAGTCTTTTTCTACACCTTCGCTATCGGTATAGGTAAGGCCATCGGCAAGTGGGTAGCGCAGGTGCCACATCTTGCCTTTAACATCTTTGTTTTCAACTTCTAGATCAGAGATCGCGGTGTGTAGCTTTGGATCCCAGTTTACTAGGCGCTTGCCTCGATAAATGAGGTCGTCTTCATAAAGTTTAACGAACACTTCTTCTACCGCTTTGTAAAAGCCAGGGTCCATGGTGAAACGTTCAGTTTCCCAATCAACCGAGTTACCTAAACGGCGCATCTGGTTGGTAATGGTACCGCCAGACTCTTCTTTCCATTGCCAAATCTTTTTGGTGAATTCTTCGCGACCAAGTTCGTGACGATCGGGTTCGCCTGCTTGAGCCAGCTTACGCTCAACTACCATTTGGGTGGCGATGCCGGCGTGGTCTGTACCCACTTGCCATAAGGCTTTTTTGCCTTGCATGCGCTTGTAACGGGTAAGCGCATCTTGAATGGTATGCTGAAAAGCATGGCCCATGTGCAATGAACCGGTGACATTCGGGGGTGGGATCATGATGGAATAACCTTCGCCATCTAACCCG
>JBNMOT010000019.1:0-33286 GCA_051275515.1 Oleispira sp.
GTTATTTTTGGTCCGACGTTGCAATACCTGAATTGTGCGACGAATTTCATCATCTCGGCCAATCACAGGGTCGAGCTTATTCTGTTCAGCACGTTCGGTTAAATCAATACAGTACTTATCCAATGACTGGCGGTTATCTTCTGCATTGGCATCGTTCACTTGCTCTCCTCCACGAATCTCATCAATTGCTTTATTCAATACGTCTTTGTTTAATCCTTGCTGCTTTAGCAACTTCCCTACGCCACCTCGCTCTTCTAATGCAACAACCACAAAGAGCTCACTGGAAACGAACTGATCGCCACGCTGCTGAGCTTCTTTATCGATTAAATTGAGTAGGCGACCCAGTTCAGGTGCGATTTGAATATTGCCGTCAGGCGATGCGACTTTGGGCTGATCTGCCATTATTAGATTCAGCGTTTGTTCAAATCCCGGCACTTGAATACCCGCTTTACGCAACAAATTGCGCACAGAACTGTTCGTTTGCTGCAAGAGTGCTAACAATAAATGCACGCTGTCGATTTGATTATGATCATGACCCAGCGCTAAGCTTTGGGCTTCATTTAAGGCATTTTGTAGACTGGTAGTTAATCGATCCATTCTCATCAATATCACTCCTATTAACGATTATTAAACATAGACACACAATATTTGCTCTACGGAAGTATGGGAGTGAATTATTATTTTTCAAGCGCTACTCACTTGACATGAATCAATTGCATAGTGATCCACGCATAATAAAAATGTATCGGCTTCTATGAGCTTTACAATTTATACTAGTCTGGAGGTATATAGAGGAGAATTTACGCTAGCAGGAGGGACTCAAACTTTTAACCCCTAATAAAAGGGGCTAAAAACCAGAGTCCATATAGAGGTTTCTAGAGGTTTCGTTCCATTTAATCAGCAGTACGAATGATCGTTTGCTGGTGAGCAATCGAATATTCACCGTCCGTATTTAACACATAAGCGGTGCCACGAAACTCATCCCCTTCGATCTCGATATAAAAGAAGCCCAAGGTTTCATCTACTTGAAAATAGGAGGGATTACGGTCCATATCAGTAAAGCTTCGAGTTTTAGCGCCGGCACCCGAGACCATGTGAAAGGCTTTCCCACAAGATTCAACCGGACGTAACCACTGCAAGTCATGATCATGACCAGTGATAATAACATCTACTCGGTCACAGACATCTTCCTCTATAAACTCTTGATAAAACTTACCATGAAGCGGAATAGAGTCATACATGCCAGCATTGCCATGAACACCGTTTGATATATAGGGGTGATGAGCAAAGGCTATTTTCCACGGACCTAACGAAGACTGAATAGTCTCCTGAAACCAACTCGCTTGTTGTTCTTTATAGGACATCTGTTCGTAGTTGGTATCGGGGTCAGGAATCGATGTGATTGGATTCGAGTCTAACGAAAAGAAGTCAATCAAAGGATCACTGTCAGTTAAAGGAGCACTAAAATGATAATAACGTGCCGGCATATTCCACTTATCACTCTCACGACCTTCTTTGTAATGATAATCAACCTGAAACTCACCTTTTTTATTACTGGTACCTTCACCGCCGAAATACGAGTTATCATGATTACCTAAAGCCATATAGAAAGGAAAATCAAGATCTTTATACGGCTTTTCAAACTTATCGCTAAATTGAGCATCATCTACCGAATCAACACCTGATTCATAGATGTTATCACCCAGGCCTATCGCAAAATCACAACCGCGACTGGCACATACGTCTTCCATAGCGCTGGCTACTTGGTATTGCCCTTCTTCACCGGTACCGGTATCACCGACGGCAATAAAACGAACAATTTTACTCACCACTTCTGGGCTTTTTACAATATCAGGTGAAGTATCAGTATCAGGAATTTCAACAGCTTTGCTAGAACTGCCACCGCATCCAGTTATGCTAAATACTGTCACTGCAAGCAGTGATATTAAGTAAGGGAAACGTTTTTGCCCCTTACGTTTAGAGGTAATGAGATTCATAATATTCATCCTAAAGTTGTAGTTTTCATAAAGACTAATCCAAGTTTGTTACATATTTATGACCATTATCCATAAACTAGTACGTTAATGCCAAGTATTATTTGAGCCAACCTATGCAATATACAGTTACCAGTTGTCAACAACTGAATCAGTTTTATAAGCAAAATAAAGATAAGGCCAGAGCAAGACCTCAAGATTTAATGTATGCGGCTTTTAATAAAGACGGAGGCATGTGTGCCGCATTAAGATTACTCACTTATGACGACGTTCTATTTTTACGCAGTGTATTAACGGCAAATGATTATCGAAACAAAGGAATTGCCTCTAACTTAATCAAACATGCCATTGAACAGCAGTCGTGCCTTGTTTATACCTTACCCACACAATCGGCCTTATCACTTTATCTACGATTAGGATTTCAAACCGTTTCAAAGCAAGAGTTTCCTGCTCAATTACTCGCCAATCACAGACGCTTTCAACGATTCAACAACGATTCAACGATAATGGTGATTGATTCTCGACTCAGGTAAGATACCGCGATTGATTCATTATGAATCAGCACATTGGCTAACTGAGAGCTTATATAATGGCTAAACAAAATCGCTTAACCTCTATGGTTAATGTTTTTCAAAAATTCCCTGCGTTTGTTCGTACCTACGCGCTTTCTAAAGCCCTAGGCAAAGTTATTAAGTATGTAGGGACATCAGGGTTGCGCTTTGAAAAAGTCACAGCGAATGAATGTATAGTGGTTATTCCAAACCGTAAAAAAGTACAAAATCATATGGGAAGTGTCCATGCAGCAGCAATGGGCCTATTAGCAGAAACCGCAACAGGCTTTATGACCGGCCTTACCGTTCCCGATAATCGAATTATTGTTATTAAATCGATGAACTTAGAATATTTAAAGCAAGCAACGGGGGATATGACCGCTGTTGCAACGTTCAGTGACGAACAAGTAGAGTTCATTAAAAATAACGAAAAAGCCGATATTAATGTTCCTGTTGTGATTACCGATGAAAAAGGTATCGAAACAGTCAAGGCCACAATGGTTTGGGCTTGGGCACCTAAACGTAAAAAATAGGCATTTCGCGCCTAATGAGAGCAGATTGCCTTAAACCCATATCATTCAAATTTTTACCATTTTTTAAGTGTTGTTTTTGGTAGTCATGGGCTAAAGTCTTATTTATGCTTTTTTTGTCCCCTCAGTCTATTATCTGAGTGTTTCCTAGGGTAGAATTCGCGCCTTTTTCATCCGACGGAGGAGTTATGGAACTTCTAGCCGAACAAGGGCATATTTTTATTGCTCTAGCATGTATTTTTGGTCTTTTCATGGCATGGGGTATTGGTGCTAATGATGTTGCAAATGCAATGGGGACCTCCGTGGGATCTAAAGCAATCACAATCAAACAGGCTATTTTAATTGCCATTGTGTTTGAATTTGCGGGTGCTTTTCTTGCCGGTGGTGAAGTCACCGCGACCATTCGAAAAGGCATAATCGATCCTTCTGCACTGGCAGACTCCCCTGAATTACTCGTTTTTGGTATGTTGGCTTCTTTACTAGCCGCTGGCATCTGGTTACTGGTGGCCTCTATTAAAGGCTGGCCTGTTTCAACGACTCACTCCATCGTAGGTGCCATTGTTGGTTTTGCGGCCGTCGGCATCGGCGTAGAAGCGGTTGCTTGGGGTAAGGTGGGCACAATTGCGGCCAGCTGGGTTATTTCTCCTATGCTTGCAGGCAGTATTGCTTTTATCTTATATAAAACGGTGCAGCATTGGATTCATGACACTGAAAATCCATTTGAACAATCTAAGAAGGTCGTCCCTTTTTACATTTTCCTTGTTGGCTTCATTATTTCAATGGTCACCTTAGTCAAAGGTCTGAAACACATTGGTCTGGATATCGGCTTCCAACAATCAATATTATTCTCTATCGCTGCGGGCATTGTTATCACATTCATTGGCATATACTTTGTAAATAAAGTTCATGCAGACCCTGAAACGAATGAAGAAGTACACCTCGCCAATGTTGAAAAAGTCTTTGCCGTATTAATGGTATTCACCGCTTGCGCCATGGCCTTTGCCCATGGTTCTAACGATGTCGCCAACGCCATTGGGCCAGTAGCCGCTATTTACAGTGTGGTCAGTCATTCAGGCGAGATCGCCACTAAAGCGGCCGTTCCCGCATGGATCTTGTTGATTGGCGGTATTGGCATCGTGATTGGTTTGGTTACGTATGGCCACAAAGTAATCGCAACGGTTGGCACAGGCATCACTCAGTTAACGCCAAGCCGTGGTTTTGCTGCGACCCTAGCCGCTGCCACAACCGTGGTTGTCGCATCGGGTACTGGCTTACCCATTTCGACGACTCATACATTAGTTGGCGCCATTTTGGGGGTTGGCCTCGCAGTGGGCCGTGAGTCTTTGAATTATCGTCAAATCGGTGCAATCTTTATGTCTTGGCTTGTGACGTTGCCAGCCGGTGCTGCACTTTCAATCTTCTTCTTCTTCATCTTCAGAGAGATCTGGGGATAAAAGAGACAGACTTTAAAACCGGGCATCGCCCGGTTTTTTTTGCTTTTAATGATACCAAGAGAATCAATAGCCCGCATGGCAATTAAAGCAACCGTAATTAAGCTAGACCTTACTATCAGTGATATGGACAGAGACTATTATCAGCAGCACACTCTGACAATGGCCCAACATCCTTCAGAAACTGAGCAGCGCCTCATTCTTCGCACCATTGCGTTCACTTTATTTGCGAGTGAAAGCTTACAGTTCACCAAGGGCCTCAGCGAAGACAGCGTGCCAGATCTATGGCAGAAAAGCTTGATTGACGAGATTGAACTGTGGATTGATCTTGGTCAACCTGATGAAAAACGCATCCGTAAAGCGTGTCACAAAGCCAAGAAAGTCGTTATTTTCAGTTATGGTGATAATGCAGCAGGAATATGGTGGAAAAACGTAGAACGAAAGGCTAAGGGGTTTAAAAATTTATCCGTGTATCATATTAGCACTGAGCAATATAATACCCTTAATCAGCTAATGCAGCGTCATCTAGTATTAAACGCCACGATTCAAGATGCTGAACTTTGGCTGAGTGATGATAAATACAGCCTCCACATAACCCCTGAACAGTGGCTTTAGACTTTTCATTCACTTATTTAACGATATTTTAATCCGTAGGCGCTAAATCAAGTTCGCCATTTATCATAACGTGACGGCTTCGTATTCTATTACGGCCAGACGTTTTTGCTCGGTATAAGTGGCCATCAGCAACGGCATACAAACTTTCTAGGTCTCGGCCATCCAATCCAAGCTCTGCAACACCAATACTGACAGTGAGTGCGATTAAAGTATCTCTTCGTATATAAGGAACATCAGCAATATTCTTGCGTATAGTTTCAGCAATACAGACCGCTCGATACAAGCTCGCCCCAGGCAGCAAAACACCAAATTCTTCTCCGCCTAAGCGACACGCAAGATCTGTTTTTCGCAGCCGATGGCTGATCGTAGCAGACACATACTTAAGCACTTCATCGCCAACATCATGACCATGGTTATCGTTAACATGCTTGAAATGATCAAGATCTAATAACAATAAAGATAAATCACTGTTATTGCGTATTGCATGTTGTTGCTCACGCCCAAACACATCTAAAAAGCGAGTTCTATTCGCCAATGACGTCAGTCTATCGGTGGTTGCTAAATGTAATAATTTTTGATACGCCCGGGTCCGGCTTACCTCATAGACATGAGAAAATATTAATGCTGTGAAACCGGCCATTATCACATTACAGGTTTCAATAAAATTGAAGACAGTATCATTAACATAAAAACGCAAGATGAATAAAAAGAAACCCAAGGACATAAAAATAAGAGATATAATTAAACCAAACCATCGGCCCAATAATAAGTGTGACAATACAGGCATCACTAAAATCCACACGTACACCGTTTCAGATGAGTCAGGTGCTTCTATAATCCATAAAATAGTAGAATACATAGGTATCAAAAAGAGCAGTGATACCTTGAATTGGTACTTATCTACGCGAGCAAAAAATAATAGTATTGAAGAATACACCGAAAATGTAATTTCAACGATCGCCAGTGACTCATTACTATTCCAATTAAGAACACTGAAGAAAATGCCAATAAAAATGTTCAGCGCAAGTAATAGTTGCAAAATACTGCGACGATCATACTTATTAGGCAGCTCAACGATCCCATCATCGAAACTTTGTGTATCTGAACGGCCTTCGTTATGAACCGCAGTCATCCTGAATTGCTCACTGTCTTGGTCACGCTTAATTCCTTTTAAAACGGTATGTCACGTCTCTTAATTAGCATCTGCGCGTGATAAGAATGCCTCTACTTCATCAGCCCAAACCAACCAAGCTTGCTCACCCAGAATTCCACGCCTCAAGGTTAAAAAAGGAAAGGCCAAGTTTTTACGTTCGTAATTATTTAACGTTCGATAATTCTGTTCGATTTCCAGCATAATTGACAAGGCCTTATTATGTTGTTCTTTGTGCTGTTTAATCTCATCTAGCAAAATTGAATGGTTTAGTAGGTGTCCACCATATAACTTGACCAATAAGCTGTCATTGATCTTTTGCGGCTTACACGCCCTATTTAACCACGCTAATAACGCATGATGGCCTGCTGCGGTCATCGTATAAACTTTACGATTGGGCTTACCTTGTTGGGTTTCCAAGGTGCAATCAATCAGTTTCTCTCGATGCATCACTTTCAACTGTTGATATATCTGTTGATGAGTGGCCTGCCAAAAAAACCCCAAGCGCTGTTTAAAACGCTTTAATAAGTCATAACCACTTCCCGCTTCTGTTTCTAAAAGAACCATGATTGCGTGCTTTAACGACACCGAACTTCCCCTCTAGCCTTATATTAATGAGGTGAGAATATCACGATAGTATGCAAGTATTTGCATACATCACACTTATTCGTTAATGTACCACACACATATGCAACTAATTGCATAAAGTAGCATTAAGGACATTAAAATGGCTAAAGTGAAAGTTAAAACGGGTAAACGTTTTCGCGCCTCTCGTGCAGAAAAACATTACGATACTCTCGTTATTGGTTCAGGTATTGGCGGCTTGGCCAATGCTGCCTTTCTCTCTTTGCTTGGAAAAAAAGTCTGTGTACTTGAACAACACTATACCGCTGGCGGCTATACCCACGCCTATGAGCGCGAAGGCTATGAATGGGATGTTGGCGTTCATTATGTCGGCGAAGTGCATAAACCATCTACCCTTCGCCGCGTATTCGATGTAATCAGCGAAGGCCGCCTTGAATGGGCCGCAATGGAAGATGAATACGATAAAGTCATCATAGGTGACGATGAATACGGCTTTGTCGCCGGCCGAGATAACTTCGCCAACATGCTCAAACAGCGCTTTGTGGGGGAAGAAAAAGTCATCGATACGTATATTCAATTAATTCGAGATGTTAGCCGTTATACACCCAAATTTTTTGCTGGCCAAGGCATGCCGCGCTGGATGGCAGGTTTGTATAATAAGGTTCGTCCTTTATTAGTCCCTAAACAATTTTTTCAAACAACCCGCGAAGCCTTAGAAGACATAACCTCTAATCAAAAATTAATCTCTGTTTTAACCGGTCAATGGGGTAACTATGGTCAAGCCCCCGTCGATGCGGCCTTTTTAATGCATGCGCTTATTGCTAAGCACTATCTTGCAGGCGGCGCTTACCCTGTCGGGGGTGCCTCACAAATTGCCCGCACCATTATTCCAACCATTCAAAAAAGTGGGGGTGAAGTATTCACTTACGCGAATGTTGAAGAAATATTAATTAAAGATAATAAAGCCTACGGTGTACGCATGGTCTGTGGTGCTGAAATTACCGCTGATAACATCGTCAGTAATGCAGGCTTTTACAATACGGTAAAAAAATTATTACCGACGAACGTTCAAAGCCGCTTAGGGGTTGATGCATGGTTAAATAAGGTATCCCCCTCTTCCGCTCACTTATGCATTTATGCCGGTTTTAAGGGGACAACAGAAGAACTGGGTTTAACCACCACGAATTTATGGATTTATCCTGACGGTGACCACGATAATAATTTGAAGAAATATAAAGCAGATTATAACGAAGACTTTCCGCTGGTTTATATTTCTTTCCCCTCCGCTAAAGATCCTGATTGGGAGAATCGCTATCCGGGTAAATCAACCGTTGAAATCGTGACGCCCGCTAAGATGGATTGGTTTAAGCAATGGGAAGGTAGCCAGTGGCAAAAGCGTGGAACAGATTATGAAGAATTTAAAACTCAATTTGCAGAACGCTTAATGGAAAAGCTGTACGAACGGCATCCACAGTTACGTGATAAATTAGATTATTTTGAATTATCGACCCCCCTTTCAACCAACTGGTATCAAAAAACCAGTGCCGGTGAAATGCTGGCGCTAGATCATTATGTTGATCGCTTTAAACAGCCTTTTCTGCACCCGATTACTCCGGTTAAGAACCTGTACATGACCGGTTCTGACATCATGACCGCAGGCGTAGGCGGTGCCATGATGGCCGGTATGATGACCACCTGTGCTATGCAAGGACGAAAAGCCGGAGACGTTGTGAAATTGCTAAAAAATTATAAAGAACTATAAGCCAGACTTTATAGCCAACGCCTTACCGATTGGCAATACTGTTTAAAGGGTTCACCAAATTTGTCCAACATCACGGCTTCTTCGGGTTTAATCTGAAAAGCCGTGATGTAAACAAAGAAAAATAACGCCCCCGAATAGGCTAAAAAATTGTCTAAAAAATCTCCCCAACCTAGCACCACCACCAGCATTCCCAAATACATAGGATTTCTGGTTAATTGAAAAATTCCCGATACAACCAAACTCGTGGACTGAGTAGGGTCTAGCGGATTCACTGTTGTATGCTGGGCTAAGAATTCTTTGATGCCTAACAGAGCTAAACTAATACCGGCAATAAAAAAAATCAAAGGCCACATCATATTACTAAAATCAGCGACTTGCTGCTGTATAAACCCTAGACTTCTTTGAGAGAGCAACAAAGCAAATACCATCGATAATAACATCACGATGGGAGGCGGACATTTTAGCTGCAAAAATTTCATGTACTAGGCTTCTCTCTATTTATTTATATTTATTTATTCATCTATTTTTATAATGTGACGAATCATCAGCTGCACGCTTTGCCTACCGCGAAACTCATTAATGTCTAACTGATACGCACATTTTATTGCCTTACAAGACTCATCCGTCCATTCGTCTAAGTCTATATTAAAAGCAATGCCGTCGATGCACTGCTGCGTGCCAACGATTCCCAGCGTTAACTTAAGATGATTACTGCCTACAATTTTTTGATTCATAATCACAAACTGGCCATCAAAGATGGGTTCAGGAAATTGTTGCCCCCAAGGGCCTGCGTATTTAATGATTCCTGCTAAGTTTAAATTAAAATCATCCGGTCGAAGTTCGCCGTCCGTTAAAATAACTTGATCTAGCTGATCTTCTGTCATCAATTCATGACAAACTAGATCAAATTCACGTTGAAAATCCGCATAATGTTTTAGCTTTATACTTAACCCTGCGGCCATCGCATGGCCACCAAACTTAGTAAGAATGTCAGGTCGACGTTTCGCCACTAAATCTAACGCATCTCGAATGTGCAAACCAGGAATTGAACGGGCAGACCCTTTAATGTCTTGCTGTTCTGACTGCTCACTTGCACTCAAACCTTCGGCTAGTTCTGCATTAGCAAACGCAATAACAGGCCTATGCACTTTATCTTTAATGCGTGACGCTAAAATACCAATCACACCTTGATGCCAATCAGGGTCGTGTAAACATAAGCCCCAAGGCAAGTGCTTATGTTCAGCTTCTTGATCAAATTGATCAAGCCTTTGCGAATGCAACCACGTGATGGCTTGCTGCTGCATACCGCGTTCAATATTTTTACGCTCTTCATTCAAATCATTTAATTCTTCAGCATACTGCAGCGCTAGCGCATCATTGTCTGTTAATAAACATTCAATGCCAGTGGCCATGTCATCCAAGCGCCCAGCAGCGTTTAAGCGTGGCCCAATAGCAAAACCCAAATCACTGGCAACTAAATTATGGGGGGATTTCCCTGCAATTTTTAATAACGCATTAATCCCCGCAATGGCCTTACCCGCACGAATTCTCTTTAGGCCCTGATCGATTAAAATGCGATTATTTTTATCCAAGGGCACCACATCAGCAACCGAGGCTAGCGCCAGTAGATCCAAAAACTGAGCCATATTAGGTTCAGCCCTATTCACAAACCAGCCACGCTTTCTCAGCGCTATGCGAACCGCCGTCATCACATAGAAAATAACGGCACAGCCACAAGCCGCTTTCGATTCAAACTCACAAGCCGGTTGATTGGGATTGACGATAGCATCGGCATTAGGGAGCTCATCAGCCGCTAAGTGATGATCGGTAACCACCACTTTAATACCGGCGTCTTTAGCCGCTTGAACGCCCGCTAAAGAAGAAATACCATTATCAACTGTGATAAGTAGCTGAGGCTCCATATGACGGGCTACTTCAACAATTTCAGGGGTCAGGCCATAACCGTATTCAAATCGATTAGGCACCAGATAACAGGGCTCGTGAGCACCGAATTGGCGTAAGGCCCGGATCGCTAATGCCGTACTCGTTGCCCCGTCTGCATCAAAGTCGCCCACAATTAATATGCGCTGCTGGCGCTCAATGGCATCAGCAATAATCGTCGCGGCCTTGTCGATGTCATATAAACGATGAAACGGCAATAGACCCTTTAACTCGTATTGCAGTTCTTCATAAGACTGAATGCCACGAGCTTGATAGATTGAAGATAAGATAGGATGAGTATTAGCGAGTGATAATACAGCAGGAACAGCAGTATGGCGCTCAATTTTAACAGACATATGTGCCCCTAGAAACGTATTGCCTTCAGTTTACAAGGCTTACTGCTACGGTTCTAGGGTATAAATTAAAATAAATTTTTAAGTTTATCTTTCAATTTATCTTTTAACTTATCTTGCTCTTCTTTTTTCCTTTGCGCTATTTTGCGCTTAGCATCGGCTTTTTGCTGATCTTGAAAAGACGATAATTCAGTATTCGCTAACTGCTTTAATTTAGCCTGTTTATCCCCCAAAGAACCATTGGCGAGATCCATCGCCTTTAATTGTTCTTTATAATCACCCGCATAAGATAACAACTTATCGTTAAGGGCTTTCTTTAACTTCACCTCAAGCTCTTGCTGTTGTTCTTTTAAACGCTGATTAAAAGCTTGGCTTAATTGCGTATCAAGATCGGATTCAATACTCACGTCAGGAGATATTAAACGCCCTTTTGCTTTGGCATTAATATTAAAACGGTCAATTTTAGCCAGTGCTTTAACCGTCTCGAGTGCGACTCGTGTTTTATCCTTTGAACTAAATTTAGACTGAGTAAACTCAACCAAGGTATTGCCATCAACTGCACCCGCAATTAACTCGGCCTGCGCATTAATATTGAGTTCACTACGATCCAGTTTTAAGCCCATTGCACCCACGTTATAATCGTTCAGTGCGAGACCTTTAATCGTAAGATCAAACACATCCTTGCCGGGTACAACTCGGTGATCGAGTGAACCGGTTAGATCGAGTGACTCAATATTTTTTAAGCCTTTACCCGAGGCAATAAGACGGGTGGGACGATCGATAACGTCTTGCTGATGAGTAATATCATACACGTTAACCGCAATCTGACCCGCCTCTGACTCAACGGTTAAATTAACTTGGCGAATCAATAAGTCGGGTAATGGGCGAGCTGTTTGATAATGTACAAAACGGCCTTCACTGCGCATAATTTTTACGTCTTTTTTGCCTGCCGTTGCTTCATCATCGTCAGACACTAAAAATGGTCTCACTTTTTCGTACCAGTACAATCCTTGTTGTGACCATTCGCCCACCTGATCGCCAAATAATAGTTGACTAAAATTTGCAATACCGCCGCCATCAAGCTTGTATTTACTTTTTAAGTTATTAAAGTCTTCTGCAGGTGCTGCTTGTAAACCTGACCACTGATTTTGTAGATCTTGTTTACTATCAGCCAAAACCTGAGTGGCTTGGCCAATCGCTTTTTGATCGTGTTTAATGCGTTTTTTTAACGCATCAAATTCTTTTTTACGCTGCTGGAAGTCTTCCAGTGAATCAAATTTGCCAGAGGTAATACGATTAAAATCACCTTCATATAACGCTACAGCCTTGCTATCAGGTAATACCGCGATCGCTTTATTTGAATCACGTTTAATGGCCTGCAAACTGCTGTTAAACGCGTTACCTCTTTGCTCCGTTAATAAGGGTTCGCGACTTAATAACTCTTCGGCGGTGGGTAATGCTTTCTGAGCCATAGACCTCATACTGTCTTGTGTCGCCGCCACTTTTTCTTCTTCACTCAACGATTTATCTTCGCTAGAGCTCTTGCTCAACGCCCCAGAGCTTTGGCGAGGTGTTGAAAAAGCCAGCCCCGTTAAAGCAACTTCATTAACAATACCCTTGCCTAATAACAGCGGCAGCAACTCAATATCAGCGACGGCTCTATCGAACTGCAGCAGGTTTTCCATCGGTTTATCAGCATTAGCAACTTGCAAGCCTTGTATTTCGATACCGAACGGATCAAACGTTAAAGCAATACTATCCACGTCAACTTTTGCATTCGCCGCTTGGCTGCCAAACGTTTCAATGCTGTATTTAATAATTGGGCCTGCGGCAAACATCCAACCCAGTGCACATAACGCACTGATTGCAAAAAAACCGGCTAAACCTGACCAGCGAATCCATTGTTTCATTGTATTTCCCTTAATCCGCTAGTGCTTGATAAGCTTTATAGAACTTACTGGCTTTTAATAGCTTGGTAATTTTCAACTTCTCAATCCACACCATTAATTTATGACGGTAGGCAGAAATTAACCAACGGCTAGTCAGTAATATGGGAATAAAAGCAATCAGAGCGATGATTAAACTGCCCATGACTAACGTATTATTAAATCGCGTCGCGCGCCAAAAATCACTCTGGTATAACTCGGTTAAGAAACCTTGTGCAGCGCTATTGGTTAATACTGATTCCCCTAAGACAATCGCCGCCGGGTCAATTAGGTAAGCTAAACCACTAAAAAATAAAGTCCCCAGTAAAAATGCACCAAAATTGATTCTCACGATACACGCAATAAATACTATTAAGACATTATGCAAACTGAATAATGGCGTTAGCCCCGTGATTAATGCCAAAGCAAACGCGAGCGCAATTTGTCCTGGCGCTGAATCCGAATTTAATGCTTTTAGCAGCTTAGCTAACATAGCAATCATAGACATTCCTTATTGTGGTAACGCATTGAATGAACGCTATTTTAATAATTACAGCGCCATAAAGAAAGCGATTCACTCGCATTCATACGTTCTTACTGCGAACTGACAACGTAATGCCCGCTAGTATGAGCGAACAAGCCAGTAATAAAGTAAGCGATAGTTGCTCAGATAGAAACAAAACACCCATAATTAAAGCCAATACCGGCACCACCAGTTGTGCTTGCGCCGCATTTTGCAAACCCAGTTGTGGCAGCACTTTATACCAAAGTGCATACCCTAAACCCGACGCCAACGTTCCTGATACAGAGGCTAACATAATGCCTTTTAGACTACTGCCTTGCCAATCGACGAAAAAAACCAAAGGCAAGCACCAGAGCAGAGACCAACGAAACGCGATGGCAACCTCTGTTAACGGTTGCTGACTGTTTCGTCCTAAAAATACAAACCCGGCCCAGCCCAAACCTGCAACCATCATAATGACGGCTTGGCTGAATTCGGGAGCCGATTGCCCAGGTAATAACAAAACCACTAACCCCGTAAACGCGATGATAATACCGAGCAAAGTTAGCACATTCGTTTTTGCCCCTAAATACTGTGCGACGATGTTTAAGACAATTTGAATCGTCGCAAATAAAATGAGTGCTCCCATCCCCGTATCCATGGCGACATACGCCCAAGAAAAAGCAAAGGCATAAACCGATAAACTGATCGCTGATAACCAGCTCGTTTTATGGCCAGACACATCAAGCATCTGCTGTATTTCATTTTTATTGGGCCGTATTAACAGGGCGAGTAATAAAGCCCCCGACATAATGCGAATCAGCGTAAAAGGTAACGGTTCAATGGCATCGTCAACAAGAGCCATACGACACAACAACGAATTGGCCGCAAACGCTAATAGCGCCATACTGGTAAACACAAACAACCGCATAATTAACCTATTATAATATTCACATTCATATACATAACTCACAGTAGGGTTCAGACTGTTTATAAGTCATAAAGTGCCTCAATTAATACCCAAGTAAACAAACGAGACTACTATTGTCCCATAGCCGTCAACAACCCTTCTCGAAAATAGGGACTAGTGGTGACGGCAAAAGATCGATTTAATAGTGTAATACTAAACTCTAATCATTAGGTTTTAACATGAATACGACATTCTCACGTCATAAGCGACGCCTATCCACCTTGGCTTTTTCAAGTGTACTACTATCGCTTACTCTTTCGGCCAATACCTCTGCACAAGGCCTCCCTGCCGAAGTGGTACGCGCCGCTGAGCAGAATGTACCGACTTATATCGAAGCCGTGGGCACGTTGAAGGCGAATGAATCATTAATCATGCGTCCTGAAATTACCGGGCGAGTTGAAACCATCACTTTCACCGAAGGCCACCAGGTCAAAAAAAATGCAACGTTAGTGCAATTTGATGCCGCCATGTACCGCGCACAAGTTAACGAAGCCAAAGCCCGTGTGGCGTTAAGTGAGACAGAATATAAACGGCTTAATAAACTGTTTAACAATGGAGCGATTTCTGAAACCGCAAAAGACTCCGCTTTAGCGCAAATGCAGATCAACGAAGCGCAGCTAGAACAAGCACAAGTCATCTTAGAAAAAATGACTTTGCGTGCGCCCTTCAGCGGTATTGTCGGCTTGCGTCAGTTCAGCCCAGGTGAATACATTACTGCCGGGGCAGACATGCTAGAGATTGTTGATATCGAGAGCATGAAACTCGATTTTAGAATTCCTGAAATCTACTTACCCCAAGTCGCTCAAGGTCAAACCTTAAAGATTAACTTATCGGCGTTTCCTGGGGAAGCCTTTGCAGGGACAGTGACCGCCATTAGTCCTCAGATCAGCGAACAAGGCCGCAACATATTGGTTCGTGCACTGCTGCCGAACAAAGATAAAAAATTACGTCCGGGACTGTTTGCCAAAGTACAATTATTGGTAAAAGAACAAGACTTAATCGTCATTCCTGAAGAAGCGATTATTCCTCAAGGAAACAGTTTTTTAGTGTATATCTATAAAGACGATAAAGTCACGCCTATGCCTGTTCAACTTGGACAACGCATGCAAGGAAGTGTGGCGATTACCGGTATTAATGTCGGTGATGTCGTTATTACCGCGGGGCAATTAAAACTTCAACCCGGCACGCCTATTACCCCTATTTTTGTTGATGGCACAACTACTAAAGATCTAAACAAGCAGCCAGCAGGTCAGGAGTACCCTTAATGAAAATTTCTGAATTAAGTATTTCACGACCGGTATTAGCAAGCGTGATGAACATCTTGGTTGTTCTCATCGGTATTATTGCTTATCAGGCACTGCCCGTGCGCGAATATCCAAACATTGATGTGCCTGTCATCACCGTTGAAACCTCCTATGCTGGCGCAAACGCCAGAATTATGGAAAGTCAGGTGACTCAAATTTTAGAAGATTCTTTATCCGGGATTGAAGGCATTGATTTTATGTCGTCTAAGAGCCGCTCTGAAAAATCTCAGATTACCCTGACCTTTAAATTAGACCGAGATTCTGATTCTGCGGCCAGTGATGTGCGCGACCGGGTGGGTCGTGTGCGTGGTCAATTACCGGAAGATATCGAAGAACCTATCGTCGCTAAGGTAGAAGCCGATGCCCAACCCATTATTTGGTTAGCGTTTTCTTCCGATCGCCACAGTCCTTTGCAAGTGACCGATATTGCTGAACGTCAAGCTCGTGATCCGCTGCAAACCGTTCCCGGAGTAGCCAGTGTTGCCATTGTGGGTGAACGTCGTTATGCCATGCGTATCTGGTTAGATCGTACCCGTATGGCCGCTTACAACATTACCAGCCAAGGCATAGAAAGCGCTCTACGCAGCCAAAACTTAGAAGTTCCGGCCGGTCGCATTGAAAGTAATGAGCGTGAATTTACGGTATTAACTCAGACCGACTTGAACAGTCCAGAGCAATTCGAAGACATTGTACTGCGTGATGAAAATGGTTATCTCGTGCGTCTTAAAGATGTAGCCCGCGTTGAAATTGGCCCGGAAGAAGAGCGAGTTATTGCGCGTTTCAGTGGCCGCAGTGCTGTTGCCTTGGGTGTTGTTAAGCAATCGACCGCCAACCCATTAGACGTATCTAGTGGTGTGCGAACCTTGCTTGGCAATATCCGTAAAAAATTACCGGAAGGGGTTGCCATCAACATTGCCTATGACTCCTCGGTCTTTATTGATAAATCAATTCAGTCTGTCAAAACGACTATTTTTGAAGCAGTGATGCTGGTCATTCTGGTTATCTTCATCTTCTTGCGCAATGCGCGCGCGACCTTGATCCCATTAATCACCATACCGGTTTCTTTAATTGGTGCATTTGCCATTATGAACTTGTTTGGTTTTAGTATTAATACGCTGACGTTATTAGCCCTAGTATTAGCCATCGGCTTGGTGGTGGATGACGCGATTGTCGTTCTGGAAAATATCTATCGTCACATAGAAGATGGCATGGAGCCTGTTCAAGCCGCGTTTAAAGGTATGAAAGAAATTGGGTTTGCCGTTGTTGCCATGACGCTGACCTTAGCCGCAGTATTTGCCCCCATTGCCTTTACCGAAGGCCGTACCGGTAAATTAATTACTGAATTCGCCCTCACCTTAGCAGGGGCCGTTATTGTGTCTGGTTTTGTGGCCCTCACCCTCTCTCCTATGATGGCTTCACGTATGCTGAAACATAATAGCAACCCAGGTAAGTTTTACCTTGGCGGTGAAAAAGTCCTAAATGCCATGGCGAATGGCTATGAAACATTCTTACGTAAAGTATTGGCCTTTCCATTGGCGATCGGTGGATTAGGATTAGTCACCATTTTATTGAGTGCACTGGTTTATACGCAACTACCCCAAGAGCTCTCCCCATCAGAAGATAGAGGCTTTGTGATTGGTTTTGCCATTGCACCGGAAGGTGCCTCAACAGAGTTTGTTGATAAATATACGCGCCAGATCGAAGCGGTATTAGATACAGTGCCTGAAGCCAAAGACTACTTTTCAATCGTCGGTTTTCCTACCAGCACTAATAGTATGCAATTCTTACAGCTTGCACCTTGGGAAGAGCGTGAACGCTCACAGCAAGAGATTGCTGGCGGTTTAATGGGCCCCATGTTTGGTGGAATTACGGGGCTAATGTCTTTTCCAATGAACCCACCCTCTTTAGGCCAAAGCATTGTTTCTCGTCCAGTTGAGTTTGTGATCCAAACCACAGGGTCTTATGAAGAGCTGCAAACATTAACCTCAAAGGTTATGACGGCCGTAAGAGGTAACCCAATGTTTGCTCAACCCGACATTGACTTGAAGCTCAATAAACCCGAATTATCGATTGATGTTGATCGCGAGAAGGCCGCGTCCATGGGTGTCGGTGTAGATACTATTGGCCGAACGTTAGAGACAATGATCGCAGGCCGTGAGATTACTCGTTTTAAGCGTGAGGGTGAACAATATAACGTTATCGTCCAAGTCGCGGATGTTGATCGCTCTAATCCCAGCGATTTAACCAACGTCTATGTCCGCTCTAGCGGCGGTGAAATGGTACAACTAGCCAATCTCGTTAACGTGAGTGAATCGGTGGCACCGAAAGAACTGAATCACTTTAATAAACTGAAATCAGCCACTATTAAAGCGGCATTAAACTCGGGTTTTAGCCAACAGCAAGCCCGCATATTTCTTGATACCACCGTCGCTGAACTGAGTGAAGGTCAAGCGGGTATTCAAGTAGATTATGGCGGCCAGTTGCGTGAGTTTATTAAAACAGGCAGCAGCTTAACCTTTGCTTTCAGCTTGGCATTAATCTTTATTTACCTGGTATTGGCCGCTCAATTTGAAAGCTTCCGCAGCCCATTAATCATCATGTTTTCCGTTCCAACCGCCCTGCTGGGTGCTTTGCTCGCACTATGGATAACCGGAGGATCGATTAATGTTTATAGCCAAATTGGTTTAATTACCTTGGTCGGCTTAATTACCAAACACGGCATTTTAATTGTTGAATTTGCCAATCAATTACAAGCGTCTGGTTCTTCTAAGCTCGAAGCCGTGATTGAATCAGCCAAACTGCGCTTACGCCCTATTCTTATGACGACGGCTGCCATGGTACTCGGTGCAATACCTCTAGCTCTTGCGACTGGCGCCGGTGCTGAAAGCCGTGAACAAATTGGTTGGACGATCGTAGGGGGGATGACACTGGGCACAGCGTTAACCATTATCATTGTGCCTGCGTGTTACTTGCTGATATCGGGCAAAGTGAAGGCCCTGGTGAAGCCTGAATAAGTGAAGCCTGAATAGGCTAAGATTGAATATGATATTTTCATTAAAAGCTCTGCCTAACTCTTAAATAACGGACAAAACGGGGTTTCCCTTTAGAGGTCAGGCCGGAATACTGAAAAGTAATTTCACGGCCAATTTCTGGAGGGTTCGCACGCTCTTTATCGCTAAAACCTGAGCCTATTTTGAAAGTATGTTTAACCAGCACACCCTCTTCGTTAGGCAGAAAACTTTCAACCCAAAGCGCTCCCATCATCCCCTCATACTTACCCTTGCCGGGCTCATAATCCGTTATGATCCCTTCCCTATCAAAGCTCGGTTTCAGCTTTAACAAGTCATCACTGCGCTTGGCCGCATACAATGAGCGACCGTCGTGCAACATAAGTCCCTCAGCATTATTTTCAACAAAAGTAGATAATTGAGCGAGTAACTCATCCTCAGTATCCACTCGCCACTGCGGCACAATCACTAAATGACTCGGGTAGGAAGAACGCTCAGTAAGAGATTGCAATACCGATAAACGTTCATCAAAAGTGCCAGCATGACGCGGCAGATCAAATACCATATAGCGTATTTGCCGCCACTCTTCAGCAATCGGTGTATGCTTACGCACAATACCACTGAGGCGATCAAACAACCCCCTGCCCAACCAAAGCTCACCATCTAAAGGAACATTAGGAAGATCTGCAACAAACCATCGCGGCGCATGATATTCATTACCTTGCCTTGAGAGCAAACGCTCGCCATCCCAAAATGCGCGTACGCCATCGTATTTTTCGCTCACCCAATAATGATTTAAATTGATGCCCGAATCCTTCTGCAGCACGTTAGCCAGCATCAGGGCAGGTTTTTCTGTCGCCATTAATTCAAAGGGACTTAAGAGAGTGGGAATTAAGAGAGCCACCCATAATAAAAATACTTTCAACATAAGACATCCTTGTCTATCGATACAATCACTTAGCACTCATCATAAAGTACCAGCCAAAAAAAACCGCTCACTGTGAAGACAGTAAACGGTTTTAGTATAAAAACAATTGCTGCTATTTAATGATAGCTGTCATTAACCAAATGTTTTATCAGCAATGAACTTATGAATCTCAGCAAGATCGGCCGGCAATACATCCATACGCTCTTCACGCTCCATCAAGTCAGCCAGATGATGCGGAAGCTTAGGCATGTCAAAACCTGCCCGTAAAACCGCTTCTTCAAACTTAACCGGATGCGCCGTACCCAAGGTAATCATTGGAATATTTTTATTACGACGTACTTCACGCGCAGCTTTAACACCAATCGCAGTGTGAGGGTCTAATAAATAACCCGTCTCGGCAAATACGTCTTGCATGATCTTAATCGTCGCGTCTTCATCAACCGGATAGCTGTCGAACAACTCGCGGGCTTTCGCCAGCTTTTCTTCATCCAACTCAATCACATCTGTCTTCGCATTCATACGGTCCATAAGCTTAGAAAGCGCAGGGCCATCACGGTCGTACAAATCAAATAATAAACGTTCGAAGTTTGACGAGACAGCAATGTCCATCGACGGCGTCAAGGTATGCATCAAAGGATGAACTTCGTATTTATTCTTGCTCATTACGCGGTGCAATACATCGTTCTTATTGGTCGCAATAATCAGCTGCTCAATCGGCAAGCCCATTTTCTTAGCCATGTAACCAGCGAAAATATCACCAAAGTTACCGGTTGGCACTGAGTAAGCCATCGGGCGAACAGGACCGCCTAAGTTCAAAGCAGAATAGAAGTAATACACAATCTGCGACATGATACGTGCCCAGTTGATGCTGTTTACCGCAACCAACTTGCGCTCGCCCTTAAGAAAAGACTGATCACCAAAGCTGGCTTTAACCATGTCTTGG
This sequence comes from Oleispira sp., assembly GCA_051275515.1. GTDB lineage: Bacteria > Pseudomonadota > Gammaproteobacteria > Pseudomonadales > Oceanobacteraceae > Oleispira. Next base: position 20,513 of record JBNMOT010000019.1, read on the forward strand.
GCTTCGTCAAAGTTGCCTTCGATCGCGATATTATAAATATTATCGCCGGTCACTGTCGTCATTTGACGACGCTGAACTTCAGAGACTTTGTTGTGCGGATGCAAGATGAAGATATCAACATTTTTACACGCCTTAGTCCCTTCAATCGCTGCTGAGCCAGTATCACCGGACGTCGCGCCCATGATCACAACTTTTTCATGACGACGTTCTAATACATAATCCAATAAGCGACCCAGAGTTTGCAAAGCAAAATCCTTAAACGCCAAGGTCGGTCCATGGAACAATTCTAAAACGTATTCGTTATGATCTAACTGTTGCAATGGCGCGACGGCCTTATGGCTAAAAGCACCATAGACTTCCGACAAAATTTTAGCCAATGCGTCAGAATCAACACTGCCTTCAACAAAAGGATAGATAATCTTATGCGCTAACGCTGCATAAGGAAGGTCACGCCAAGATTCGATTTCTTCTTTTGAAAACGTCGGTACTTCTTTAGGCACGTACAAACCACCATCAACTGCAAGGCCTGTTAAAAGTACTTCTTCAAACGTTAACTCAGGGGCATTACCGCGAGTTGAAATATACTTCATCATAATTAAAAACTCTTTTCTTAATCTTTTAAACCAAGGGTTTAAACCACGAGTTTATACTAAATGTTCAACACGAATACGTGTCACATTACCTTGAGTTTCTTTCAATGCTTCGATTGCAGCGATAGCATCGTTCATAATTTTTTCTTGGATGCTATGAGTCAGCAAAATAACCTGCACAACCTCTTCACCTTCAGCTTGTTGTTTTTGAATTAACGCTTCAATATTGATTCCGCGCTCGCTCAAAATAGACGCGATTTTAGCCAATACACCCGTTTTATCCAAAGCCGGTATACGTAGATAATACGCTGTTTTGATTTCTTCAATCGACAGCACCTTAGTATCATCGACCTGTTTGAAGCCCAAGTGATGAACACGGCTTGAAGCAGGAGCGTCCATTGAACGTGCTAAATCGATCACATCAGCCACAACGGCAGATGCAGTTGGGCCTGCCCCCGCACCGGGACCTGAGAACAAGGTATCACCGACCGCATCGCCGTTAACCATGATCGCGTTGAGTACACCATCAATTTTAGCAATAGAGCGTTTTTCAGGGATCAATGTGGGGTGAACGCGTAAGTCGATACCGCTTTCGCTGCGGCTGCTCACACCTAAATGCTTAATGCGGTAGCCAAGCTCTTCTGCATACTGAACATCTTCAGGGGTAATCCCCCCAATGCCTTCGCAGAAACAGTTTTCAAACTGTAATGGGATGCCATAAGCAATCGACGCTAAAATCGTCAATTTATGAGCGGCATCGATGCCTTCAACATCAAACGTTGGATCAGCTTCTGCATAGCCTAGATCTTGGGCTTCTTGCAAAACATCGGCGAAATCACGACCTTTGTCGCGCATCTCCGTCAGAATAAAGTTACCGGTACCGTTAATAATACCTGCCAACCAATTAATCTTGTTGCCCGCTAACCCTTCACGCAACGCCTTCACGATTGGAATACCGCCTGCAATACCCGCTTCGTACATAACCGAAACGCCTTTTGCTTCAGCCGCTGCAAAAATCTCAGTACCGTGCTCAGCGATTAACGCCTTGTTCGCTGTAACAACATGCTTGCCATGTTCGATCGCCAGTAATACCAGCTTTTTAGCGACGTCATAACCGCCAATCAACTCAACCACAATATCAATGTCAGGGTTCGTTGCGACCTCAAAGATATCGCGAGTGAAGTCGGTATTTGCCGTATCGGCAGCGGGGTTATCACGGCGAGAACCCACCTGCTGAATAATAATTTCACGACCTGCACGGCGAGTAATATCTTGTGCATTTCGGGTTAGCACGTTAAACGTGCCGCTGCCCACTGTACCTAATCCACAAATTCCTACTTTTACCGCTTTCAAGGTCATCTCTCCAACATAAGCTTACTGATAGTTCAAAATTGCTCGATATTCTACACGAGAACGATACTAATGAAAGTTCAAACGCCGTAAAGCGCCGCAAAATAACGGCTTAAATACACAGTAAACCAAAGGATAGAAAAAGGGCTACAAGACAGGCAAGATTTAATTTGCTAGCGTTAGCCTTATATACAGACAACAGAAGGAATAAAGATGTCAAAATTTCTCATTTTAACGATTATCGCCGATGATAAACCGGGTATAGTAGAAACCCTTGCTTCAACGATTGCAGATCAAGGTGGCAACTGGTTAGAAAGTCGTATGTCGCACATGGCGGGAAAATTCGCCGGCATATTGCGTATTAGTATCGCGGCAGAAGAAGCCAACAGTCTTCGCATTAAATTGTCGCAACTGGCAACCGAGGGTATCAATGTCGGTGTAGAGGTCAGTGCTGAAGCGGGAGAGTCTGTCGCCACCAAAGATTTAACCCTTAATCTTGTTGGCAACGACCGTCCTGGCATCGTAAAGGAAGTATCACAGGCTTTGGCCAATATGGGCGTTAACGTATTAGAGTTGACGACAAACTGTGAAAGCGCAGCGATGTCAGCGGATGTTTTGTTTAAGACCGAAGCGCATTTACGCGTGCCGAAAGGTTTTGATGCCGACGTACTCACCGATGCGTTAGAAGCACTTTCAAATGATTTAATGGTGGAGATTACGTTAGACTAACGCTCGCACCCTTCAATAACGCCTTCATAAAAAGTTATCTGAAGGGTCACGATGACCTTATTTCATAAAACCGATGCTTTTTCTTCTGTTCAACAACGAAGCCAGTTAAACTCCTTACTTTGTCATTCCCATAAGCTTTCTGGAGCCACCATGTACCAAGATATTAATTTTACCATCGACAATAAGATTGCGCTGATCGAGATTAACCGCCCAGAAGTTCTAAACGCTATACGTGTGCAAACGTATCAAGATTTAATTGCTGCTTTTAAAGAAGCGGATGCGTCTGACGACGTCAATGTTATCGTCGTAACAGGCGCGGGCGGCAAGTTCACTGCGGGTAACGATTTATCCGACCTGGTAGCAGGGGATGACGTTCGCCAAGGTGTTATGGACGGTGTTTCGGGTATTTTCACAACCTTGAGCCGCGTTAAGAAGCCAATCATCGCTGCTGTTGAAAAAGTAGCTGTCGGCATCGGCACAACCATCCTGCTTCATTGCGACATGGCTTTTGCTGGTATTAGCACCCGCTTCCGCCTACCTTTTGCTAACCTAGGTGTCAGCCCTGAAGGTGCTTCTTCTATGTTATTAACAGAATCTGTTGGCCCTAAGATTGCCAATGAGTTGTTATTAACAGGGCGTTTTTTCAACGGCAACGAAGCTGAGAAGTGGAATCTAATCAACAAAGCAACAGAAGATGGCCAAGCACTTGTTGAAGCTATGTCTGTTGCCAAAGAGTTAGTTAAGCAACCCTTAGCGTCTTTGATTACGACTAAGCAATTATTGAACATTGGTAATTCTGACGTGATCGAAGAAGTGGTCACAGACGAACTTGAAGCTTTTTCTCTGTTATTACAAAGCGAAGAAACTCAAGCGCGCATTAATCACTTAGTGAATAGCAGCAAGTAATACAGTCCATTACCTTTGCCGCTTAGCGCCTCTTTCTGAGGCGCGACTCTCTCAAAAAAAGAAATAACACTCATAGAAGCCAGCGCACAGTAGCGCTTCTAGTACTGACGAACACTGCAAAATTGCTTAGGTGTTATTCCAAACCAAGACTTAAAGGCACGATGAAAAGCACTGGGTTCCGAGTACCCAAGATAAGCCGCTACAGATTCTATTTCAATTTTATCTTTCAGCAATAAGCTAGCGGCTTGCTCTTTTAATACCGCCTCTTTCACTTGCCGAAAACTAGTGCCTTGCTCAGACAGATTTCGTTGTAAGGTACGTTTATGCATGCCTAGTGATAACTCCACCTGCTCACTACTGACGCTGGAAAAACCATTATCCTCGATTAAATGCTTAACCGAATCAATCAACGCCAGCCCCGCTCTTTTGGCTCTTAGCAACTCTTCTGCATAAATAATATTTATGTGATAGAGATGGTTATCACATCCCAATAGAGGTTCATCAAACTGCTCCGAGGAAAAATAGATGGCTAGATTTCCTGCTCTACTTTCAACCTCACAACCTAACGTTTTAGAGATCAACGCAGCATCCAAATCTAAAGGAACATAAAGCCGTTTTACCTTGATTCTATTATTGGAAATCGCCTGAATAATTGTGACAGTCCCCATCACAACGGATAATATCTGATGAGCATTCGCCGGCACTATATTAGGCACAGCGACATATTCGCACTCAATAACCCGTTCTTCAGCAACGAGTATTTCATCAACATGAAAGCATCCGCTCTCACTAATCAAGGTTTGAAAAGTAACTATATTATTCAAGGCGGTGCGCGCATCTGGACTGTGCCAAACAACCGGAGCCAAAACGCCTACGGCTCGATAATCTTGGCTTGAACCAATTTTCACGCCTAACAAAGGATCTTGCGCCATCCTATCGGCCTGATGCCACATCTGCCTAGCGCTACTCACCTCAAGTCGATAACCTGGAATTAGCTGCTCATTTTCGAACCCTGCTATGTCTTTGATAATTAGCCGAGTATCCAACCCTAGATTGGAAAAGGTACGCATAAGGGCATTAATCCACTCACCTTCAATATAATTATTTTTCATAAGCCCCCTGCTATTAACTTATAGATTACAGTTTACGTACAAACATAGCCTAACATTGTGTCGCATAAGGTCAATCAAAGGTGGATTCTGTCAATGACCTTAAGACCAACCTAAGGAATACTAGAAAATAATAAGAATGATAATGATAATGATGAATGAGATTGAAATATGGGTGAATACAACATAAATGGATTGGGCATCCCAATGTTCATGGCCTTTATGGCTCTTGAATACCTATTCCTTAGATTAAAGGGCAAAACTCTGCATCGCTATAGCGATACCGTGACGAGTTTATCCATGGGGCTTTGCCTGCTAATTTCAGATGCGCTATTAAAGACCTATACTTTTGCGGTCTTCATTTACCTATCTGAAAACCATAGAATATTTGAGTTTGGAGCCCTAGAACCGATCACATGGATTATCTTCTTTTTAGCGCTCGATCTGTGTTACTACGGGTTCCATAGAATGGCGCATGAAATCAACCTGTTATGGGGAGCACATGTAGGGCATCACCAGAGTGAAGAATATAATTTTACGACCGCGTTAAGACAAAGCGCCTTTCAATACGGATTTTCTTGGGTCTTTTATTTACCGCTGGCAATTTTAGGCTGCCCACCAGAAGTATTTTTAGTTTTATTCGTGCTACTAAAAATGTATCAATTTGGCCTACACACCCAATCCATTCAGCAAATCCCTTTTATAGAAGGTATCTTCTCCACCCCTTCTAGCCACCGAGTGCACCATGCTAAAAACCCTATTTATATTGATCGCAACTACGGCGGCACCTTAGTAATTTGGGACCGTTTTTTCTCCACTTGGCAACCTGAGCTAGAAAGTGAGCCCTGCCATTATGGAACAACGCAGCCCCTGAATACATTAAACCCGATCAAAGCAAACTTTCAACACTGGGCAATACTCACGCAAGATAGCCTGCATACTCGCTTATGGCGCGATAAAGTAGGCCTGTGGTTTAAACCAACAGGCTGGCGTCCTGAGGACTGTATTGATCAAAGCTCCAAAGGTGTGCCATTACAAAAAACAGGCTGTGCTGCGCGGGAAAAATATGATCCTCAAGTTTCCAAATTAACACGATGGTATAGTGGTTTTTCTTTCCTATGCATTACCCTCGTTGCCGTTATGTTCATCTTTTTAGCACCCTCCCTATCAGGCTCAATACAGCTCATGGGCGCCGCTATTATTATTTATGGCTTAGTCGTCGTGAATGATTTGTTAGAAGGTAATAAAAGATTAGCGTGGATGGAAGTCATCCGTTTACCGGTCATGATTTGGTTAGCCAGCACGTTATGGCTCAGCGGCATAATTGTTACCCCCTTGTGAATAACTCATATCTCAAGGGGCATTACTAGATTATTAAACATCAACCTCTTCCGGCATCTTACCCAGCAACTTATACAACACAGGCACAACAATCAATGTCAGCAGTGTCGATACTAAGAGCCCGCCAATAATCGCCCACCCCATCGGTGACCACATACTAGAGCCTGATAACGTCAGTGGTAACAACCCCCCAACTGTCGTTAAAGTGGTTAATATAATCGGTACAAAACGTGTTTTGGCGGCCGCCATAATGGCCTCTATTTTTTCCAGCCCATCACGACGCATTTGGTTGGCGTAATCAACCAGAATAATCGAGTTATTGACCACGATACCGACTAACGACGTTAAGCCGATAAACGCCGTAAAGCTGAAGGTATAGCCACTAATAAATAACGCGATAAACGCACCGACTAGGGCAAAAGGAATGGCGGCAAAAACAATTAACGGCTGCACAAAAGAACGGAACTGTAAGACCAGCACCGCAAAGATGCCAAATACTGCCATCAATACCGTTTTCGCCATACCGCCAAATGCTTCCTTACGATTTTCCTGCTCACCGCCAATGGAATAATGAACACCTTCGGGGAAATCATAGTTATCCAACTTTGAAATAATGGCATTGGTCACATTTTCGGTCGTAAAGCCCGCTAATACATCAGCAGTAATACGCGCCATACGCTCTAAATCATAATGTTGAAAACGTGCAATACTCGTTTCCATGTTAAGTTCGGCAATTTGTAATAGCGGTATTAACTGGCCCGTATTAGAACGAATTTTAATATCTTCAAACGTTTCTATTTGTGGATTTTCGTATTGCGACAAACGCAGCACTAACGGAAATGTTTCCCCTTGATCATCCCGAAAGCTGCCCATATTAGTCCCCACTAATGCGGTACGCACGGTTTGATCAACCTGTTGTAAAGGTACACCCAGCATCGCGGCTTTATCGCGATTAATCTCAACTTTTAAATCAATTTTAAAATTGCTAATGGGGTTATCAATGCCGACAGTCCCTTCAGTATTCGCCACTAATTTTTCAACATCCAATGCAACACGCTGAATATCCGCGAGCGCTTCACCTACAATACGAATGCTAATCGGCGCTTCGACACCGGGACCTTGGCTAAATTCTTTCACCGTAATTTTGGCACCGGCGATATCTCCCATTTCACTGCGAATAGTATCGACTAAAGGTTCAACTCGGGATAATTGAAAATCGTTTAAGGTAACGAACAACTGAGCGAAGTTGACCGTCTGACGAGTCGGCATAATATTATAATAAATACGCGGATTGCCCCGGCCGACGTTCTGCGCAACATCCTTAACGAGTTCATGCTGACGCACACGCTTACTGACCTCATCGGCAATCTCTTGAGTACGCGCAAAGGTTGAACCTTCTGGCATATCGATGTTTACCAAGATCATGGGTTTTTCGGCTTTTGGAAATAAACTCACACCAATAAAAGGAAATAGCGCTAGACTTGCGACCAGTATCGCTACTGAAAGACCCATCACTTTTCCAGGTCGATCAAGTGCCCACATTAATACTTGGCTATAACGCGTTTCGGCAATCGACTCTAACTTTTTTTGTGCACGGGTCGTTTTCTTCGCCGAGCTGCCTAACTTACTGGCTAATAAAGGGGTTAGCGTTAGCGCAATTAATAGCGAAGCAAACAAGGTCACCACCACGGTGACTGGCATGGCGCGCATAAAAGTACCCGAGCCGTTTTGCATAAATAACATGGGTAAGAAAGATAGCACTGTGGTTAACGTACCACTGGCCACTGCCCAAGCGACTTGCGAACTGCCTTTTATCGCGGCTTCTTTTGGCGTATCCCCGTCCCGTAAATGGCGTGATACATTTTCCACCACCACAATCGCGTTATCGACCAATAAACCCAGCGCAATCACCAAACCTACAATCGACATTTGCTGCAAACCAAAACCCGCTAAATCCACCCAGCCAATCGCAATAAAAATTGATAATGGCACCGCAGAAATAACCACTAAACTCGGCTTAAAGCCTAAAACAATAATACTTAAAATCGCGACTAAAATAAGACCCTGATTTAAGCTATTAAAAAAACCACTAATTTGGCGCTCAACACTGACGGACTGATCCATTACCGTGAGTAATTTTATATGACTGGGAATACGCGGTTTATAAATGTCTATTTGATCTTGTATGCCTTCCATAACATTAAATATTTGACTGCCTTGACGCTGAACCACTGACACAAAAACCGCTTTCTCGCCGTTTAATTTCGCACGGTAAGTCGGCAATGTTTCGCCCTGACTGATGGTTGCTATGTCGCGTAAGTAAATAAATTTACCTTGCGAACCCCGAATCACCGTATCTTCAATGTGCTGCAATGATTGATAATCACCCGACGTTCTTACAGTAAAACGTCGATCACCGCCGTTGGCATGGCCACCGGGTAAATTCTGCGCCGCACCTTGCACCGCGGTAAAAATTTCATCTAGGCTAATGCCCAACGCATTCACTTGTCGCTGATCAACTTGAATTTGGACTTCTAATTCCGGTAGCGCTTCAACGTCGACACGTTTCACCCCCGATGCTCGCTCTAAACGCTGCTCTAGTGCTTCCGCATGACGTTTTAACTGGGCATAACTCGCCTGTTCAGAGACCAGTGCTAGTTGCAAAATATTCACATCGGCAGGGGATATTTTATCGATTTTTAATGCCACGATGCTCGACGGTAAATCGCTGCGAATACGCGCAATACTAGAGACCACTTCATCGTATTTCTCATCAGGATCGGTGCCGTATAAAAACTCAATACGCATAACCGCTAAGCCATCTTCGACATTGGTTTTAATATTTTTGATATCTTCTAATTCATTCAGCGCGGCTTCAACAGGATCCACCACCAACTTTTCCATATCCATAGGAATAGTGCCAGGACTCACCACCTTGATAACCACAGCAGAAAAATCAAACTGTGGATCTTCGCTGCGCGGCATCGTAAAAAATGACACCACACCCAATATCACTAAGAGTAAAAATAAAACAATCGTGAACTGGTGATTACGAATTGCTAACGCTGGTAATTGCATACTGGTAACCTTATTAAAATTAAACGATTATCTTACAATGACCGCGAGGCCTTCTGATAAATACGGAGCACCCTGAATCACAATGCGCTCACCTTCTTTCAGCCCAGTACGCACGGCCATACGACTGCCTTCAATAAACGCCACATCAATTAAACGCAAGTACGCTTGATCATTGTCATCTAAAACATAGACCTCAGCTTTTTTGCCATCAGCGCGTAACAACGCCGTTAACGGCAATAAAACCAAACGCTCTTTTTGTGAAGGATATACTCGACCGTGACCCACAAAACCGGCTAATAAATTTTTATCGGTTGCCGATAAACGCAATTCAATTTCAAACGTCTGCGTATTCGCCTCGGCTCGCCCTGCCACTTCAGAGACAATCGCTGCAAATTTCTGATCAGGGTACGCATCAAAATACAACTCAGCTTTATCACCCAACTGAGTGCGTACTATGTCTTTATCCGTAATGCCCGTACTTAATACCCAGCCTGTTTTTTTGGCCGCAAATACAAAAACGGCCTGACCTGCTTGCACGAGTTCATTAGGCTCTAAGGCACGATTTAAGATACGGCCCTTACTCGGGGCTTTAATAACGGCATAACGACGATTAAACAAGGATACCGTTAGATCTGACTGAGCAACATCCACACGGGTTTGCGCCGACTGCAACTGATCTATCGATAACGCATTCTGCCCCTGCAGAGACTGAAAGCGCTCAAGATTTCGCTGAGCATTCGCTAATACAGATTTCGATTTTGCAACTTCCGCATCAATTTCTTCTAAATCCAATGACGCCAATAATTGACCTTTTTTCACAAACTGGCCTTCGTCCACATACACCTTGCTCACAAGGCCCGGTACTTTAAAGCCTAGAGACTGTTCTGATTTATTCTCTAATAAACCACTGATACGAATCGCTTTGGCGTATTCCGCATATTGAACACTGACAACTTCCACAGGAACTGCGGTTACAGCACCCGGTGTCATAAGAGAGGTCTGATCTGCGAATACATTAGAAGAGATCGCGGTCGATAAAAGCAGGACAGCAAACGCGTTAACCATCAGAGTGATAAAAGTATGTGCAGGTTTCATAATAAATGCCTGTATTGATTCAGTCATGTTGACAGTGAAAACATAGTGGCTTACATTCTATCTATCCGATGTATTCACCGTCAACACTTATTGATTGATTACACGTCAATTAACTTCAGCAGGCCCTAATATAAGTATGACAAGCGACCGCAACAAAAATACTCATGACAAAGATGACAAAGATGACCAAGGAAATTATCATCATGGTAATTTACGCTTAGCGTTATTAGATGCCGCCATTGCGCAAATTAAAGAAGTAGGCGTCGAAAAATTAAGCCTGCGAGGCATCGCCCGCTCGGTCGGAGTCTCGCAAACAGCTCCCTATAGACACTTCAAAGATAAAAACGAGTTACTGGCAGAAATTGCGACACAAGCTTTTCTCGACTTATATACAGCAACCTCAAAACATATCCGTGATGATCAGAGTCCCTGTGACAATATAAAAGTGACCTGGTCTACCTACCTGGCTTTTGCTATCAACAACCCTGAAAAATACAAGCTTATGTTTGGTTCCAGCATTCTAAACCGAACTGATTACCCCAACATGGTTAGTGCAGGTGACCAATCGCTTAATGTATTAATAACCCAAGTCGAGCGAGGAATCGCCGAAGGCATTTTCTTAAAAGGTTGCCCAATGGTCTTGGCCAATACTCTGTGGACACAAGCTCATGGCATGGCCTCTTTAATCATTGATGGCTTTTATGACAATCGAGAGATACCGATGCCCTTTGATGAATTTTTAAACATTCAAATCAGCATCGCCTCAAGAGCAATTCAGATTAAGCCCGAGCCTTTTAGTCTGGACAAAATTGACCACTAGGTCAGATATCATCCTATTATTTCGCGTTTTATAAAGACAACAAACGACTCGACTAGAAATTCCCACTCTTTTGAAGTACTTTCGTGCCAATAAAGCGGTTTTTCGTCCTCATACTGAACCTGCCAGATGCCAAGCTCCCACTTTATAGGTATAATTGCGGCCTTTTTTATTAGCGCTACTTTGCTCTTTAATTTTTAAAGAAACTCTTTTTACGGATCCTAAAAATATGGGTAAGCAAACACCTCTGTACCAACAACACCTAGATGCCAACGGCAAAATTGTCGATTTTGGTGGCTGGGATATGCCAATTCACTACGGTTCTCAGCTACAAGAGCATAATGTCGTCCGTGAAGACGCAGGCATGTTCGACGTATCGCACATGACCATTGTTGATATCGCAGGTCCAGAAGCGCTGGTTTACCTACAAAAGATTCTAGCCAACGACGTATCCAAGCTTGGCTTTACGGGTAAAGCACTTTATACCGGCATGTTGAACGAAGAAGGCGGCGTGATCGACGACCTAATCGTGTACAAAATGGAAGGCTGGTATCGCACCGTTGTAAACTGTGGCACACGCGAAAAAGATTTGGCTTGGATGAACAAGCAAATCGAAAGTTTTGATGCGACATTAACAGAGCGTCCTGAATTGGCGATGGTTGCTGTTCAAGGTCCTAACGCCATCGAAAAAGTGAAACAGGTACGCACAGAACAAGCTGCTTTGATTGGCGCATTAAAAGTATTCCAAGGTTTGCCAGTGGGCGAATGGTTCTACGCGCGCACCGGTTATACCGGTGAAGACGGCTTAGAGATCATCGTTCCTGCGGCAGAAGTTGCTGAATTCTGGAATGCATTGATCGCCGCTGGCGTAGCCCCTACGGGTTTAGGCGCACGGGATACCTTGCGTTTAGAAGCGGGCATGAACTTGTACGGTAATGACATGGACGATTCCATCTCACCGCTACAAGCAGGCATGGGCTGGACGATTGCATGGGAACCTACTGATCGTGACTTCATTGGCCGCAAAGCCTTAGAAGCACAAAAAGCAGCGGGCGTGCCGAGCAAGTTAGTCGGTATCGTATTAGAGACTCGTGGCGTCATGCGTTCACACCAAAAGGTCGTTATCGCAGGTCTTGGCGAAGGCGTCTCTTGTGAAGGAGAAATTACCTCCGGTACTTTCTCGCCTACACTGCAGCATTCAATCGCCATGGCTCGTGTTCCTTATAATACGGGCAGTGAATGCAATATCGAAATGCGTGGCAAGCTAATCCCTGCTCGCATCGTGAAAATGCCGTTCGTACGTAATGGCAAAAAAGTTTTCGAGTAATAAATTTAGAATTTATTATTTATTATTTAAATAGAATTAAAATTTAGCGTGAGAGAATATTAAAATGAGCAATATCCCTGCAGAATTAAAGTACGTTGAATCACACGAATGGTTGCGTAAAGAAACTGACGGTACCATTACTGTTGGTATCACTGACTTCGCACAAGCAGCCCTCGGTGACGTAGTATTCATCGAATTGCCAGAAGTCGGCACGGACGTAGAAGCAGACGAAGACATCGCGGTTGTTGAATCGGTTAAAGCCGCTTCCGACGTATACGCGCCAATCGCCGGTAAGATTGTTGCCGTAAACGAAGCACTTGTAGATGCGCCTGAAAAAGCGAACGAAGATCCCTATGGCGATGCTTGGTTCTTCCGCATGGAACCAACCGATCCTAACGTTCTAGATGGATTGATGACTGCTGAAGACTACGC
>JBNMOT010000020.1:0-32761 GCA_051275515.1 Oleispira sp.
GCTTCAAGTAAATACCCAGAGCTTGTTTTTGTTTGTCTGATAATACCTTTTTTTTTCTCGTATTAAATTGTTTCTTAAATCGCCATATAAGCAAAATTGAGTAGAGGGTAAGGACTAATGCTAACAATATTAGCATTTTACTTTTTGTGGCTAAAATATAGGTTTGTTTAACGTCTGACAGAGGTGTGGAGGCCAGCAAGACGACACTTCGATTTATTTGTTGTTTATAAAAAAGAGTATTTTCTGGATTTAAAGATGTTGGGATAAAACCATCTTGTTGTTTTAAGGATTGTAAAATAAGCGTTTTGTTTAAGTTACTGTCTTTAGGCTCGATGCTGATCAGCTCATATTCATCACGCAATATTCGGTATAATGTGATGCCTTGTTGGTGAGCGAGTTCACTTTGCTGTTCTGTTGTAATGGTATTGTTGACAGTGGAAAGTAGTTGAATAACGCTTTTCAAGGAATCCTGTTTTTGTTGATAGCTTTGTTCAAGGCCGATATACCAAGCACCAGCGCCTACTAGTAAGGTTATTGTGCACAAGGCTAAAATAGTGACTGTGTGGAACTGCTTCCCCATAATCATATTCCTTGGGTGGGCGGAAGAATCGAATTTTAACTGAGCGTATGATTCGTTAACAATTAAACAATAGTATTTAGAAGTATAGTGCGAATAGGCTTTAGAGTTATTAAACTATCGTTATTGTATGACGATTGCAATTTTATAAGATTAAAATAACCAAGGCAAAACAATGGCATGCAGCGCTGCAGTGAGCGTCATCGCCATCGCTGAGTAAGCGGCGTACTCCTGGCCTAGCTCTAGAGCGCGACTGGTGCCTACTGCGTGTGCGCAAATTCCTAGGCTCATGCCTGTTATTTTAGGGCTGTTTAATTTAAACCACTGTAGCAACAGTGGAATAATCGCAGCACCAATAATTCCGGTCGCCATGACAAACGCCGCGGCGAGAGCGGGAATGCCACCTGTTTGTTCTGTGATAGCAACCGCAACGGGGGTCGTCACTGATTTACTCGCCATGGTTACTGTTATTGCATCAATACCTATCCAGTAGTGGGTGAGTGCAACGGCGACGAACACGGTCGTAAAACTCCCCAATATAATTGCCAGCAGCAACCGTAGGAATTGTTGACGCATATTGTGAAAGTGGTGGAATAGCGGAATGGCTAAGCCAACAACTACTGGGCCAAGAAAGAAACTGAGTAACTGCCCACCTTCTTGATAGGTACTGTAAGGGGTATCGGTTAGCCAGAGTATCGCAATCACAAGGATGAAGCCGGATAATACTGGGGGCAGCCAGGGGCTGTTATTAGACTGTTGGTAAATTTTTAAACCAATCAGGTAAGCACCTAGCGTAATCATGAGCCAAGTACTGGGAAGCTGTAATAGTTCTGTGAATATTGATTCTGTGGGTATTAAATGAGTGAGCATTATTTATTTCTCCACTGCAGTACAAAGGCAGTGACAAGAACGCCTGGTATGAGACTGAGGGTCAAGATAATAAAAAGCTTTAAACCATATTGTTCAAGGATGGTTGATTGCGTAATGAGGCCAGCACTAATAGGAATTATAAATAAGGGTAATAACGGCGCTAACGAGTTTGCAGCTAATTCAATAGATTTTGGTATTTTGTTTCTTAGGATAATTATGATCAGCAATAGAATCATGCCAATAATCGAACTAGGTACGGGGACAGCAGTCCAAGATTGGACTGCTTCTCCGAAAATGAGAAAAACTAAAAGAGCAAATAGTCCTACTAGCATATTCTCATTCTTTATTTGGTACGGAAGGAGAGACTTGAACTCTCACACCTTACGGCACTAGAACCTAAATCTAGCGTGTCTACCAATTCCACCACTCCCGCTTAGGCTGCGCATACTATAGAGACTCCCTGAGCGTGTCTAGTGCTTTAGTAAAATAAATTCACTTTTCCTTATTTATATTTTATCTTAGCCATGAACTGTATGAATTCAACTGCATTTAAAGGCGGTGATAGTTTATTACCTTGATAGCTATCAATAGCAGATCCCGTAAGGGTTTCAAATTGTTTTTGGTTGCCAATACCTTCTGCAATGAGATTCATATTTAGGCTATGCGCAAACAATGAGAAAGCTTTTAATGAATTACCGGTGTTATTTTTCGATAGTGAGGCAATTAAGGTTTTCTCTAATTTAAGTGCGCTCAGAGTGTATTTGGATAATGAGTGAAAAGAGGTGCTCCCCAAGCCAAAGTTATCAACAATAATGCCAACGCCTATTTTATTGAGCTGTGCAAATGTTTCGCTTAGGCGTTTAGAGTCAGTATTGAGCAGCGCTTCTTTCACTTCGAGGGCAATGGTGTGAGCAGGGATATTCAGTTTAGTTATAATCTTGCTAATGCAATTTAGTAGCTGTTGTGAACTAAATTGACAGGTTGAAATGTTGAGGGTTAATAACGCATTTTTTTCTAAGACTCCTTGCTTTTTCCAAGCAGACCATTGCTGGCAAGCTTGCTCTATCACCCATTCACCTACCGGAATAATGAGTCCTGTTTGCTCGAGAAGTGGAATGAATTCTTTAGTTGTCACCATGCCGACCTTTGGATGAATCCAGCGAAGTAAGGCTTCAGCACCTTGGATTTCACCGGTTAAAATGGATGCAATGGGTTGGTAATACAGCTGGAGCTGCTGATCGCTCAATGCTTGCTGAAGCTCTTTTTGTAAGACTAATTTGTATCGAGCTTGAGCCGTCAGTTCTGATGTACAGAACTCAAATCTTTGTCTTCCGTTATGCTTGGCGCGATATAAGGCTAGATCGGCCTTTTCAATGAGTGCATGGGCGTCGTCGCTTTCATCGCCAGATATTGAAATACCAATACTGCAGCCTACATAAAACTCGTGTTGCTGCCAGTGAAACGCCTCTGTAAAAGCGGTTAATAAGTGTTTAGCGATTATGCTTGCATTACTCAGGTCCTTTAGGTCTTCAATGACGATAACAAATTCGTCCCCCCCAAGGCGGGCTACGGTATCGATCTCTCGGACCGTATCTTGCATTCGTTTGCTTGCTTCACACAGTATAGCGTCGCCAGCAGCATGCCCCCAGGTATCATTGATGGGTTTGAAATGGTCAAGGTCGATGTACATGATCGCCAATTGTCGCTGGAAGCGTTTGCTGCGAGCGAGAGCCATGCGCAAGCGGTCAATCAATAGCTGTCGGTTAGCCAATCCTGTTAGAGCATCAAAACGGGCTTTTTGGCGCATGGCATTGTGGCTACTGGTTCGTTGAGTCACATCACGACAATTTAATAAAATGCGGGCGCCCACTAACTTGCTGGCAGTGACTTCTAAGTAGCGAGTGCGGTTATTACTATTTTTTGCGGTTAATAAATGACCCGCGCAGGGCTGGCCCTTGTCACATAACTTATTCAGCTGGCGTTTTATTGAGTGATGATATTTATCGGTTAGTTCGGTAAAAATAGTATGCAGCTTTTTACCTGCTAGGTTTTCTGCAATGCTTGAAAGGCATAACGCCATAGTCTTATTAACACTTAAAATATAACCATGCTGATTCACTATGATTTGGCCTTCTGTTTCCGATGCTCCCCAAGCCAATGGCAGTCCCTGATTACCCAGCCCTAAATGGTTTAATAGCCATTGGTCAGCACGGGTTCTAGGAAGTTGTAATGCTGTGTGTTCACAAGGCTCGTCGGTGAAAAGAAGAATGCGTTGTCCACAATCTGCAATGTCGGGTTGGCGACCAATACCATCCACAAGGTATAACGTATCTTCTTTCGTCGGATAACTCTTGCTAATATGGTTATTGCAGTGGCGAGCGCAATGAACGTTGACTTGAGATAAAGAGGCTTCTATCTGTTGTGCCCATTTGTCATCTTTGCTAATAATTATACAGTCCATATTGTGCTTCTTTATTTAACAGGCTGATAAAAGCATAGAATTCATTGATGGCTTTTCGAGTATTTACTCACTAAGCAAGTCACAAATAGTCATAAAGTAGTAATAGATTGGCTGCGATGGGTCAATAAAACGACATAAATTAAGGAATCAAGGTGGTCATGAATAAGCCTTTAGTCAATCATAATATAATGATTAATCTTGCAGCATTTATCATTATCGTTGCGGGTTTAAAATCAGCAACTCAGTTACTAGTTCCCTTTTTATTGGCCGTATTTATTGCTGTTTTATGCGCGCCAATGATGATTTGGTTAAAAGAGAAAAGAGTGCCTTCGATATTGTCAGTATTGTTAGTTGCGGTGCTGTTTTTCCTGATTACTGCAACGTTAGGAACGGTTGTAGGGTCGAGTTTATCGGCTTTTTATCAAGATTTGCCCGAGTATGAGCAAAAGTTACAGCAACAAGGGGCAGACATTATCGCGATGCTGAGTGGTTTTGGTATTGATGTTGATGAGGCTGTATTGACTAATTACATTGACCCAGGTGCGGCCATGAAAATGGTTGCTAAGGTTTTTAGCGGCTTAGGAAGTGTATTGACGAATACTTTTTTGATTTTATTTTCAGTAATATTTATTTTATTAGAGGCCTCCGATTTTCCTGAAAAACTTAAACGAGCATTAGGCAGCAAGACGCAAGCACTTGATTATTATCAGAGCTTTAGCGATTCAGTGCAGCGTTATTTATTAATTAAAACGTTGGTCAGTATGGGGACCGGAATTATTGTTGGAATCACGCTCGCTTGGATCGGGGTCGATTATGCAATCTTGTGGGCGGTGATCGCTTTTTTATTAAATTTTATTCCAAATATTGGTTCTATTATCGCTGCCGTGCCGCCAATGTTGATCGCATTAATTCAGCTGGGGCCAATGAGTTCAATGCTGGTGGCGTGTCTGTACTTAGCGACCAATGTACTGTTTGGTAATGTAATCGAACCCCGCTTTATGGGTCGCTCTTTGGGCTTGTCGACGCTGGTTGTTTTTGTATCCTTGGTTTTTTGGGGGTGGATATTTGGTCCTGTTGGCATGCTGCTTTCAATTCCATTGACTATGGTGGTTAAAATAGGATTAGAGAATAGTCAGCGAAATCGCTGGTTGGCCATATTGCTGGGTCATTGATAAGAAATGACCAACTATTGAGTGTTTTTCTTTATTTAGCGTAAGGAAGGGTAAAACCCTTCCTCTTATTTATTGCCGCGCATTACACTCATTATGGTTAGGGCTCTGGTAGAGGAAAATGTTGTTTAAAGGTGGATGTAATGTATCAAATTTTGTTAATTGATGATGATTATGAGTTGGGCGAACTGTTGCAAGAATACTTAGCCATGGAAGGTTACCAGTTAGCAGTATGTCATGATGGTGAGGCGGGTTTAGCCGCGGCATTGACAGGCCAATACGATCTAGTTCTATTGGATGTGATGCTGCCAAAAATGAATGGGTTCGATGTACTTAAGCAGTTACGTACTGAATCGATGTTGCCTGTGATTATGTTGACGGCTCGAGGCGACAGTGTAGATCGTGTTTTGGGCTTAGAACATGGGGCGGATGATTATATCCCCAAGCCTTATCACCACCATGAACTTGTCGCTCGGATTAAGGCGTTGTTTCGCCGTATCGAAGTAGGGCAACCTAAGGTGGCTAATGCATGGCTTCAGGTTGACGAGCTTAAGTTGCACAAAGCGACCCGCAGCGTAAAATTGCACAACGAAGAAGTTGAGCTTACGGGGGCAGAATTTGGCGTATTGTTAACGCTATTAGAAAGTGCGGGCGAAGTGGTCGATAAGGAAGTGCTTTCTCAAAGTGCATTAGGGCGACGATTAAGTGCGTTTGACCGAAGTATCGATATGCATGTTAGTAATTTACGCAAGAAGCTCGGTGAGCGCAATGACGGTAAAGCGTATATTAAAACGGTTCGTGGCCAAGGCTATATCTTGGTACAGGACTGAACATAATTAGGCTCGGTCATTTAAAATATTTCTTGAATTAGGCACGGATATGCGCTGGCGAAATTCGTTATTTATTAAAATTTTTCTTTGGTTTTGGATTGTTGTTATTGTGAGTATGACGGTTGCCACACTGTCTTTTCAATGGTTGCAAGATGATTATCATAGACCGTTAGAGTTGCGTGAGAAAATTTTACTACAGCGCATTGCTGAAAATAGCCAGCCATTGGCAATTAAAAAGCGAGGGCTGTGGGCACGCTTGGAACCCGGTTGGAATATTGTTAAATTTGAAGAAGCTCAACTGAATGACCTTCCTCATGATGTTGCTGAGTTTTATGAGCATGCCGTTGCTGAGCAGCAGTCTCTATGGGGGCAAGAAGACGGCTTTATGATGATGGGACCTTTGGTTCATCGAGACCAAATATACATCGCGGTGAGTCGTTATCATTGGCGACATTCTTTGGACGAAGGGGAGCGCTGGTTAATTCCTTTTTTAGTAGTACTCATGGTTTCTCTTATGTGTGGCGTGCTTGCGTGGCATTTAACAAGCCCTATTCGTCGTTTGCAAAAGGCGGCTAAAAAATTGAGCGCAGGAGATTTTGATATCTCAGAGTTGCGGTCCAATCTTAATCGTGGCGATGAGTTGGGTGATTTATCGATAGAGTTTGTTGAAATGGCTGATTCGTTGCAGCGCCTTTTGCAAAGTCATCGCCAGCTTCTGCGTGATGTTTCCCATGAATTACGCTCACCGCTGACACGTTTACAAATAGCATTAGGCATTGCGCGTAAAAAAGACTCGGGTAATTATTTACAAACCGAGCATGACAGAATTGAGCGCGCTGCAGGGCAAGTGGCCAACCTGGTGACACAGATTTTAGACTTGGCTAAATTGCAGCAAGAAGGCGATTTAATCACCGAAAAATTAGATCTTGTGACGTTGTTTAAAATTTGGCTGCAGGATGCTGAATTGGAATTAGCGGCTAAGCATTTGACTATAAATTGGCAGTTGGATACTGAGAAAGTGTTTTGTGATATTGATGCAGTATTAATGCAGCGAGCTTTTGATAATGTTTTGCGTAACGCTATTCGCTTTAGTCCTGACTCGGGTGTATTGACATTAAGTTTGGTGAAAATTGATCAGCAGCTTATTTTTAAAATATGCGATCAAGGCCCAGGCGTCAGTGAGGATCAACTTGAAGATATTTTTGCTCCTTTCACCCAGGCTGATCAATCGCGTAGCCATGCGGTCAGTGGTGGTTATGGCATTGGCTTGGCGATGGTGCAGCGAATTCTGAATATGCATCGGGGTCAGGTGTGCGCAAAAAACATTCCAGGTTCGGGCTTGTGTATTGAGTGGTCTTTACCAGATCAGGCTAAAACGTAAGGCAACTATTTTCACGACATTGAAAAAGTTAGAGGAGGGAGCTTGATTTACCTCTATCTATTGGGTGCTTTCGTACAATAATAAGAGTTATCGATTGAACCTTTTATGAGAAGCCTAGGAAATACCCAGTCATGTTATTGAAGAAAACAGACCGCAAAATTAGTGCAGTGGGTGCTGGTCATAGTTTTAGTGCGTTGGTTCCTGCGACGACACTTTATTATCGATGGTGCGTGTTTGGGGGTATCAGTAATATTGATCTTGAGACTTAAGATGTGACGGTTGTTGCCGTTACTCGTCTGGCGTCTCAAGGGGATGATATTGGCTTGAGTTAATTTTCACGATCAACCTTACACACTCTATTTTGCTCGTTATCAAGGTCAACCGCATTGGGGGAAGGGTTCATACTAAAACAGAGGCAGGATTCGCGGCACTTTATCTTCCAAAGCAGGCCTTTAAAGAACTGCGCAAAGCCTTGATCCAACACGTCGTTTTAGCAGCGAGCATTTGGAGTCAATTTCCCCAGTAATCGGCTAATTTGTGATTTGAAGTAAATATGAGCTAAAAATTGAGCGATTTTGGCCGCTTTGCTGGATTTTTTGGACAAATTTTGGTATCTAATGTCCTACTTTTTATGTGAGCCAGTTTTGAGTTTGGTTTACACTACCTTCGCCACCTAATTATTAAGCAATTGGAAGAGCAAAATGTCTGAAGATATGAAGCAAGCTGCCCTCGATTATCATGAGTTTCCTAAGCCCGGTAAGATCAGTATTGAACTGTCTACACCCGCTCAAACAGCTCGCGATTTAGCCTTAGCTTACAGCCCAGGTGTTGCTGAGCCAGTTAAAGCCATCGCTGCAAATCCAGAAGATGCTTACCGCTACACGGGTAAAGGCAACTTAGTGGCTGTTATCACTGACGGTTCTGCTATTTTAGGCCTTGGTAACCTAGGTCCATTGGCATCTAAGCCAGTGATGGAAGGTAAGTCTTTATTATTTAAACGTTTTGCCGGTGTCGATTCTATCGATATTGAAGTTGAATCTGAAAGCCCACAAGCGTTTATCGATACCGTGCGCCGTATTGCTAATACCTTTGGTGGTATTAACTTGGAAGATATTAAAGCACCTGAGTGTTTTGAAATCGAACGTACCTTGATCGAACAGTGTTCTATCCCTGTTTTCCATGATGATCAACACGGTACTGCGATTGTAACGGTTGCGGGTATGATCAATGCCTTGGAAATTCAAGGTAAGAAGCTTGAAGACGCTACTATGACTGTTTTGGGTGCGGGTGCTGCTGCGATCTCTTGCTCTAAGCTATTGATACTTGCAGGCATGAAGCCTCAAAATATCTTCATGTGTGACCGTAAAGGCGTTATTCATTCGGGCCGTGACGATCTTAACCAATATAAGGCGATGTTTGCAGTTGAAACTGACAAGCGTACCTTGGCTGATGCGATGGAAGGTGCTGACATCTTCCTAGGTCTTTCGGGTCCTAACTTGCTAGCGCCTGAATTATTGAAAAAGATGGCGCCAAACCCAATCGTTTTTGCATGTTCTAACCCTGATCCAGAAATCGCTCCTGCCCTTGCGCACGAAGTTCGTGATGATTTGATTATGTCGACGGGCCGTTCTGATTTCCCTAACCAGGTGAATAACGTTCTTGGTTTTCCATTCATCTTCCGTGGTGCTTTAGACGTTCGTGCTTCTGTTATCAATGAAGAGATGAAGTTGGCTGCTGCTTACGCAATTGCTAGTTTGGCGAAAGAGCCTGTTCCTCAGGATGTATTGGATGCCTATGAACTGACTTCTCTAGCGTTGGGTCGTGAGTACATTATTCCTAAACCAACAGACTCTCGTCTATTGGGTGTGGTAGCGGCAGCGGTTGCTAAAGCGGCGGTTGATACGGGGGTTGCTCAGCTTCCTTACCCCGCGAACTACCCATTAAACTCTGTTGACGACATCTAATAATTAGAGAATCGTTGGTGAGTTTTTGACAGGCATAAAAAAACCGGCTTAGGCCGGTTTTTTTATGTCTGTTGCGTTATATGTTTATTTCATCTTTACGGTGGTTATTTTTAATTTCAATATGTGGCCTGCTCTTTGAGTATTAAAAAAGCAGTTGTGGAGAGTTCTCTTCATCATCATCGATATTATTGTCGAGTTCTGACATTGCTTGCTTTGAGGTGTCGCGTGCGGGAATTTGTTCTTGCTTGAACAGTTCAAAAATCGCATTAGCTTGCCCTGGTTGTGCTAATAAACCTGTCTCAGGATCAATACGTACGTTTACTATTCCATCTGGCTGAGGAAAGGGACGGTACTTCTTATCCGCGAGCATGGCGCCCATATAGTTTACCCAGACTGGCAATGCAGTATTGCCGCCAAATGCCCAGCGTCCTAGAGTGCGGGGTTGGTCAAAACCTATCCATACGCTCGTAACGAGATCGCGATTATAACCAGAAAACCAAGCATCTTTTTGGTCATTAGTAGTACCTGTTTTACCTGCGAGATCGTTACGATTAAGTGCGAGCGCACGCTTGCCTGTGCCGCGCTTAATTACATCTTGCAGCATGTTGTTCATAATGAAATGCGTGCGCTCATCCATGATTCGAGGCGCAAGCTTGATCACAGGGGCTACTTTCGAGGCCAAAGATTCTGCCACTAAAGCTTCTGATATTGGGGCGCTAATGGCCTCGAGTAAAGCCTGGTTTTCATATTGGATTGACTGAGTAGTACCGGCCTGGCTTGAACTATCATCCGTTGTGTCACATTCTAAGCAAGCTTGCATTGGATTGGCTTGGAACAAGGGTTCTCGTTCGCTCCCCACTTCAATGCGTTCGATGAAATAGGGTTTAATCTGAAAACCACCATTGGCCAGCACGGTATATCCGGTCGCGAGTTCCAGTGGGGTTACTGCAGACGCGCCTAACGCAAGGGATAGGTCTTTACTGAGTTTTTCTCTAGGAAAACCAAAAGGCGCAATGTAGTTGATGGCTTTACGCGGACCAATTTGTTTTAGAATGCGTATTGAAACTAAATTTTGGGACTTATAAAGTGCTTCTCGTAACCGAGTTGGGCCATAGAATTTCCCACTGGAGTTTTCTGGTCGCCAAGTATTTTCAAGACCAGCATCTTTAAAAACAACAGGGGCATCATTAATAATACTGGCAGGCGTTAGGCCGTTCGCGAGTGCAGCACTATAAATAAAGGGTTTAAAAGCAGAGCCTGGCTGGCGGTCAGCTTGAATGGCTCTGTTGTATTTGTTTAATCCGAATGAAAAACCGCCTACTAGCGCCCTGATGGCACCTTGGGAAGGATCGATAGAAATTAGCGCCCCTTCAACTTCTGGGATTTGTGCCAGCTGTAAACCAGACGTTGCACTGGCGGTTACCCAGATAATTTGTCCCTGAGAAAGTACATCACTGGTCGTAGTGGGCTCTTTGCCGACCCGATTAACGCTGATGTAAGGCTTAGCCCATTTTACTCCGCTGAAAGGAAGCCAAGACCACTGTCTTTGTCCGCTGATAATCCAAGCACCAGTATCTAATACTTGAGCGACAATCGCTGGATGTATTAAGCCATATTGTCCTTTATTATTTAATTCAATTTGCCAGTCATCAAGAGTGGCTGGCCAATCAATATCTTGTTTGTTATCTAAGCGAGAAGGCCAGGTAAGCGTTATTTCATTATCATAAGTTTGTAGTTTGGTTGGCGTTAAAAATTTTTGATCTGCAGGTGAGCGCAAGCCGTGATCTCGGTCGTATTTTAACAGCCCTGCTTGCAATGCATTATTGGCTTCAGTTTGAGCTTTGCCATCTAATGTTGTGGTAATGCGAAAACCTAGGCGATAAATGTCGTCACCATATTGCTGGTAAAGTTCATTGCGTACCATTTCCGCAATATAAGACCCTTCGACTTCAGACTTTAATCCATGGTAACGAGCAATGATGATTGATTTTGCGGCTACATCAAATTGCTGTTGGTTAATAAAACCGAGGGTATGCATTCGTGCAAGTACGTAATTACGACGCTCTTTTGCACGTTTTGGATTGTTGATGGGATTTGCAGCAGAGGGGGCTTGGGGTAAGCCTGCCAACATGGCTAATTGTGGGAGTTTTAATTCAGAAACTGAAACACCGTAGTAAACTTGTGCAGCCGATTCGATTCCATAGGCCCGCTTACCTAAATAAATTTTATTTAAGTAGAGCTCGAGAATCTCTTCTTTTGAAAGTTCTTGTTCTATTTTTAATGCTAATAGAATTTCGGTAAATTTACGGCTAAACGTTTTTTCACTTGAAAGGTAGTAATTTTTTGCCACCTGCATCGTGATCGTTGACCCGCCTGATTTTTTTTTACCAGTACGCACTAATTGAATGGCTGCGCGAGTAAGGCCTTTTAAATCGACACCGTTATGCTGGAAAAAACGATCATCTTCTGCTGCAATTAAAGCATGAACAAACTGTTGAGGTATTTCATTGTATTCGAGAGGTCTTCTTCTTTGTTCTCCGAACTCACTAATTAATTGTCCATTCGCAGTATAAATCCTGAGAGGGATTTGTAGCTCAATCTGTTTAAGTGACTGAATATTAGGAAGTTGCGGCGTTAAATAAAGATAAACCGCTGAAATTAGCAAACTAGTTCCGGAAAAGACGGAGACAATAAGCCAAAATAGAAACTTGGAGATAGAACTACTATTCATCATAACGAATACATGTATTCTGCTGATTTTGAGGACACTAGGGTTAGCGGGCTAATACATTATAAGGCTTTTTTGTTCTTTTAATAGGATTGTGCTTATAATGACTTGATATTCACATAATGAACTAGATTTACTCCGCAAGTCTGTGAATTTGATGGGGAAAACACCGTGCTGGCAGGCCTTTTTAAGAAAAAAAATAAAACGTTGCTCGGAGTTGATATCAGCTCTACATCCGTAAAAATTTTGGAATTGAGCCATAATAATGGCCGCTACCAAGTAGAAAGTTACGCATCCGAACCGTTACCGGTAAATGCCGTTATCGAGCAAAGTATCGGCGATGAAGAAGCAGTCGGTTTGGTGATCAAGAAAGCGTTAGGGAGGGCGCGCAGTAGCAGCAAAAAAGCAGCGATTGCTGTGGCAGGCTCAGCGGTAATTACTAAAAACATTGAAATGAATGGTGGGCTATCTGATGATGAGATGGACTATCAAGTTCGAATTGAAGCCGATCAATATATTCCCTATCCGTTAGAGGAGGTCGCACTTGACTGGGAAATTCAAGGGCCTTCTGAAATTGCGGGTAATGTGAATGTGTTATTAGCTGCGTGTCGTTTGGAAAATGTTGAGCTGCGCAAAGACGCCCTAGAAATAGGCGGTCTTGAAACGGATATTGTCGATATAGAAGCGTTCTGTACAGAACGAGCTTTTGAGTTAATTCAATTGCAGTTAGATGACGGTGAAGATATTGAAGCGGTCGCGATTGTTGATATCGGAGCAACGATGACAACCTTGAGTGTTTTACATCAAGGTAAGACTATTTATACTCGCGAGCAATTATTTGGCGGTAAACAGTTGACAGAGGAGATCATGCGTCGATATGGGCTCTCTGAAGAAGAAGCGATCAGAGCAAAAATGGAGGGTGGATTGCCAGATGATTATGAATCTGAAATATTGGACCCATTTCGTGATTCAGTGGTTCAGCAAATAAGTCGTTCATTGCAATTTTTCTACTCATCTAGCCAGTATAATGATGTTGATTATATTATTTTAGCGGGCGGCACATCGTCAATCATTGGACTCGATCAGCTTACCCAAGAGAAATTGGGCATCTCAGCAATCGTTGCGAATCCTTTTGTTAATATGACACTATCGCAAAAAGTTAATGCTGCTATGTTAAGCAATGATGCCCCATCGTTAATGATCGCATGTGGTTTGGCTATGAGGAGCTTTGATTAATGGCAAATATTAACTTACTCCCTTGGCGTGAAGAATTACGCAAGGAGCGCCAACAAGAATTTATCGGCATTGTTGTTGCTATTGCATTAGCCGCAGCGGCGTTGATTTGGTTTGTTACTGGTAGTGTTGAAGACCAGTATGAGGCACAAAAAAATCGCAATGCTTTTGTACAAAAAGAAATATCGGTTCTGAGCGAGCAGATAAGTGAAATTCAACAGCTGCGAGATAAGCGAGAGCAATTACTTGAGAGAATGAAGCTTATTCAGGATTTACAAGGTAACCGCCCCATTATCGTACGTTTGTTTGATGAGGTCGCGCGCTCAATGCCTGACGATTTGTATTTCACTAGTCTGGATATTAAGGGAACACAAGTAACGGTTGTGGGTAGGGCGAAATCAAATAATCGAGTGGCGGCCTTAATGCGAAACTTTGATGATTCGGATTGGTTTGACGCACCTAATTTAATTAGTGTCAAAGCTGAGAAAGATGCTTACAACACATTCGAAGTCACTATGGTTCAAGTCAATCCTAAAAATACTCAGCAGGAGGACGAATAATGGCTAAAGATAATAAATTCGACCTGCAGCCTTACCTAGATAAAATTAACGAGTTTGATGTTAATGATATTGATTGGGAAAACATGGGGTCGTGGCCTGTTGCGGGTAAAGCGATTTTTTGCAGTATTATTGCGGTAGCCATTTTAATAGGTGGCTATTTTATGATGCTTGAACCTATGGGTCAGCAATTGACACGTGAAGTTAAGCAGGAAGTTCAGTTAAAGAAAGATTTTGAAAATAAAGCGTTTCAGGTTGCTAATTTAGATGAGTATAAAGCTCAGATGATTGAAATGGAGCAAAGTTTTGAATCGATACTGAAACAGTTGCCAAGAGATACAGAGGTACCAGGGTTAATTGATGATATTTCTTTGGCCGCGTTGAATAACGGCTTAGACTTAAAAATGATTTCACCTAAAAAACAAGTCAGTACTGAATTTTATAATGAATTACCGATTGAAATTGAGGTTGAGGGTGATTATCACGAACTAGGTGCTTATGTTTCTTCAGTCGCATCATTATCGCGTATTGTTACTTTGCATGATTTCTCTATTAGTATTAAGGATAAGGATAATGGGACTCTCTCACTGAAAATTCTGGCTAAAACATATCGTTATAATGAGGGAGACTAAAATGAAAAAATTAACTTTATTTTTATTTTCTTCATTGTTGACAGCTTGCGGGGTAACGTCTGGAACGGCTGATTTAAAAGAGTTCGTTGATGATGTTATGAGTCAACCTCGGGGTGTAATAGAACCTCTCCCTGCTTTTGAGCCTTATGAATCATTTAGTTATAGCGCAACTGGCTTGCGCTCGCCGTTTGATTTACCGATTAACCTTAACGAGGTGGTCAAACCAACCAACCCTGACTCGGAGATACAGCCTGATCTTAATCGCTCTAAAGAGCAGCTTGAACAGTACTCATTTGGATCTTTTTCCATGGTAGGTACTATTAAGCGTGAAGAAGATCAGTTATGGGCACTTATATCGGTTCCAGATAGTGGCATTCATAAAGTTAAAGAAGGCTATTACGTGGGTCAAAACCATGGCAAAGTAATACGTGTGTCACAGCAGCGTATTGATATTATAGAAATTGTACCTAACGGTGTAGGTGGTTGGCTTGAACGTCCACGCTCACTTGTTCTAGCCGGTGTGGAAGAGGAATAAAAAATGAGTCACCGTATTTTTAAGGCAGTACAGTTATTTGTTGCTGTGATTCTAGCAACGTTTGTTAGTGCTCAAAGTTTCGCTTCAAATTTAATTGATATTAAATTCTCAGCGTTACCTGGGGATGTCACACAAATGGAATTGATTTTTGACGGCCAGCCACCGACGCCGGGAGGCTATACGATTGAGAAACCCGCTCGTATTTCATTGGATCTTCCTGGAGTGAACAGCCAGCTTGAATCAAAATATCATAAAATTGGTTTTGGTAATGCAAGAACGGCAACCGTTGTGAATGCCGAAAATCGTGCAAGGGTTATCGTTAGTTTGGTGCAGCTTGTTCCGTATGCGGTTGAATCGCGAGATGATCGCTTGCTGGTAATGATGGGTAAAACAGTCGATACCAAGACTCAAAATAATCAACCCAATCAATCGATTACTCATGCCGGTAAGGCTTCTAGTAATAACGTTGATAGCAGTATTTCTTCATCAGTTATGAACGTCGACTTTCGTCGAGGTGAGCAGAACGATGGTCAGGTTCAGATCTTACTCAGTAATCCTAAAGCTAATGTTGATATTCAACAACAAGGCAAAAAGATCATTGTGACATTAGCCGATACGGTATTACCAGAGAATATGCGACGACGTTTAGATGTGGTTGACTTTGCGACACCGGTTAAATTTATTGATGCCAACATGGAAGGAACGAATACGGTTATTTATATTGAGCCAGAAGGCCAGTATGATTATTTAGCGTATCAAGCTGACGGTGTTTTGGCGATTAATGTAAAGCCAATTACCAAAGCAGAAAAAGAAAAGTTGGCTCAGGCTGAATTTCCCTATAGTGGTGAAAAGCTATCGCTTAATTTTCAAAATATTGAAGTCCGTGCCGTGTTGCAGTTAATCGCTGACTTTACGGGCCAAAATTTAGTCGCCTCAGATACTGTTGATGGTGGTATTACTTTGCGTTTGCAAAACGTCCCATGGGATCAAGCTTTAGATTTGGTTTTGAAAACGAAGGGTTTGGCAAAGCGCCAAATGGGTAACGTATTGTTAGTGGCTCCTGCAGAAGAAATAGCCGCCCGTGAAAAAATTGAACTAGAAGCCGTTAAGCAAGTTGAGGAGTTGGCTCCGTTATTATCTGAATATGTTCAGTTGCGATATGCCAAAGCCACTGACATTGCCTCTTTATTAACGTCAGAGAGTGGTTTGATGTCAGCGCGGGGTACTGCGGTTGTTGACGAGCGTACTAATACGTTGTTGATGAAAGATAGTGGTGCTAATCTGGATAAAATTCGTGAAGCGATTGCTTTATTAGACATCCCCGTTCGTCAGGTTTTGATCGAGGCACGTATTGTAATTGCTAATACGAGTGTCGGTGAGAAGCTTGGTATTCGTTGGGGCGGCGGTGGCGGAAATGTTAGATCCGATGGCAGTTTTGTGAAGTTTGGTGCTAGCCAAACGACGTTGAATGAATCTAATCAAATATTAATTGATCGCACTAATGGTGATGATCCAAGTCAAGTTAGCTTCCCAGATGCGTATGTTGTTGATCTAGGGGTAAGTGATGTGGGTGCCTCTTCATTAGCGGTAGGTATTTCAACGTTTGATTATTTATTAGATCTTGAGCTTTCAGCGGTTGAAACTGATGGTAATGCAGAGATTGTTTCTCAGCCTCGAGTAATTACAGCGGATGGCCAGACGGCTAGTATTCAATCGGGTACTGAAATTCCTTATCAAGAAGCTAGCTCGAGTGGTGCAACGTCGATCTCGTTTAAGTCAGCCGTACTTCGATTAGAAGTGACGCCACAGATCACCCCTGATGATCGTATTATTATGGATCTAAAAATCAATCAAGATTCTATTGGTGAAGTTACCGCTGCGGGTCCTACAATTGATACCAACGCCCTAGAAACTCAGGTGCTGGTTGAAAACGGAGAAACAATTGTTCTAGGGGGTATTTTCCGCTCAGAAGAAACTTTTGCGACAACAAAGACACCATTCTTTGGTGATATACCTTTAATTGGCGTATTATTCCGTCGTACAGAGCACTCTGAAAGTAAAGCTGAATTATTGATATTCATTACGCCGCGGTTAGTTAAAGATACTTTGAGTACACGTTAAAACTAAATGTCACACACGTTAAATTTATACCTAGTTGGACCGATGGGTGCTGGAAAAAGCACTATCGGTCGTCTTCTCTCCAGCGAACTTGATTTAGATTTCATCGACTCCGATCGTGAAATTGAAGAGCGTTGTGGCACGAATATCCCTTGGATTTTTGATAAAGAAGGGGAAGATGGTTTTAGAACACGAGAAGAAAGTGCCATTGACGATTTGACTCAAATGTCAGGTATTCTTTTAGCAACAGGCGGTGGTGTGGTTATGCGAGAGGCAAATCGTACTCACTTAGCGGGTCGTGGAACGGTTGTTTATCTTCGTACTTCAGTTGAACAGCAGTTAGCGCGTACTGGGCGTGATAAAAATCGTCCGTTATTACAAACGCACAATCCAAAACAAGTCCTTAGTGATTTGTTTGTTAAGCGTGATCCCCTTTATCAAGAAATTGCGGATATCGTCATACAAACTGATCAACGTAACCCAAAAAATGTTGTTAATGAAATAATGCGACGTTTAGTAGAAAGCAATATTATTGATGGCAGTAATGAAGACACTTACAGTTGATCTAGCAGATCGTAGTTATCCGATATTCATCGGTGAATCTTTAATTTCTAATTCTGATCTTTTTACGCCTTATATCAAAGGAAAGCAGGTTATGATTGTCACCAACACGATAGTCGCACCGCTTTATTTAGAGCAGGTTAAGATGGCATTGACTCAATTTGATGTCGATGAAGTTATTTTGCCAGATGGCGAAGCATATAAAAATTTAGACACATTGAGCTTTATTTTCGATGCATTATTGAGTAAACGTCATAATCGAACAACAACTCTTATTGCTTTAGGTGGCGGTGTCATAGGAGATATGACAGGTTTCGCCGCCTCTTGTTACCAGCGTGGTGTCGATTTTATTCAAGTTCCGACAACGTTATTATCCCAAGTCGATTCCTCAGTGGGAGGTAAAACCGCTGTGAATCACCCAATGGGTAAAAACATGATTGGCGCTTTTTATCAGCCTAAAGCGGTTATTGCAGACATTTCGGTTTTACATACTTTGCCTCAACGTGAGCTTTCCGCTGGGATTGCTGAAGTGGTTAAGTATGGCTTAATTTGTAATACTGAATTCTATCAATGGCTGAATATCAATATGGAAGCTTTAGCATCATATGATATTGAAGTATTGGCCAAAGCCGTTGAGTGGAGTTGCTTGGATAAGGCCGCTGTTGTTGCTCAGGACGAAAGAGAAGGTGGTATTCGCGCTATCCTCAACTTCGGGCATACCTTCGGACATGCTATCGAGACAAATCGAGGTTATGGTGTGTGGTTACATGGCGAAGCGGTTGCCGCTGGAATGGTGATGGCGGCTGATATGTCTTGGCGCTTAGGTAATATTAGTCAGCGAGAGGTTCATGACTTACAGGACCTGTTAAAGCGTGCTCAGCTGCCTTGTGTTCCACCTGCGGAAATGAATAATCAGGATTTTATTGATCTTATGCAGGTTGATAAAAAAGTGTTAGACGGAAAGCTACGTTTGGTTTTGCTGGCCTCTATTGGAGAAGCCGTAGTGACGTCAGATTTTCCAACTGATACATTACAGCAAACGTTAGCTGCAGGTGAGCAGTTAGGTTTCTAAACAAATAATGTGAATACAGGGCGCATATGGATACTGATTTTTTAGCAGCGCTTGATCGTGTTGATGGTAGGGTTGAGGATGGAAAAATGACTTCTCAGGCTTTTTCTCCTCCCCGTTTATCCAGTTCGCAGCTGACGCAACTTGAGCTACTCCAACACTTATCGTTATACAGTGAATTACTAATTATTGTGTGCGCTGACAAGGGAATGGGAAAAACATTTATTGCCAAAGCCCTGTTCGCAGCCAGAGAAGTGCCTGATCAAAGCCTTATGTTTGAGGCCGATGTCTCACTTTCTTATTTAGATATTATGCACAACCTTGCACAGTTTTTGGATTTGGCTGACTTGGCTGATGATATCGATGGCATTGAGCAGCAGGTTGTCTCTCAATGTTTGCAAATTTCTGAAGAAGAGCAAGGATCGGTTTTATTAATTATTGATCAAGCTGAACAACTATCTGATGAGGTGTTAGAAAATATAAACCAGTTGGCTTTACTAGCCCCTAATGCATTGCACATTATGTTGCTGGCACCGCTTGGGTTTGATAATGAATTATTAGCATTGTCAGAACCACACGCACCGTTCCATATGATGGAAATCGAGCCTTTAACGGATGATGAAGCAGCAATTTTATTGCTCGAACAGTTCCCACAAAAAGAATGGAAAGCCGAACAAACTGACTATATTGTGCAGCAGTCTGCGGGTAATCCAGGCAAAATATTATATCTTGCAGAGAAATTATTGTCTGGGTTCAAGTCGCCTCAAGAAACACTCGAAACACAGAAGTTTCCTGTAATGCATGCTGCCGCCATTGCACTGGTCGCCATAATCTTAATTGGTGCTTACATCTATCAAAAAAGTTCTCCAGCGTTAATTACAAGTCCATTAGGGCAAAAGTCAGAGGTCATTGCATTTGAGCCGGCGATCGCAAAAGAAGGCCTTCAGATAAAAGAAAATATAGTTGTAGTACCTGATACGGAAAAAGTGGAGAGTGTAGAAGAGGTTGATTTTAACTTTCCTCAAGCGGACAGCGTTGATTCGGTGCAAAATACTGATTCAAATAATGTGGTTTTGGATCAGCCGTTAACAGATACGCCAGCCTTAAACGAACTCGTTGAGCCACAAAAGGTGGAAGTTAACTATTCTAAAGATGAGCAGGCATTAATGTCGGCAAGTAACAGTGCTTTCGTTATTCAATTGTTTGGTTCTTATAGTGCAGAAAATGCTCAAGTATTTATGAATGCAAACGAGACGAGCGCGATGAAGCTACTTCGTTATGAGGCTCAGTATAACGGTAAGCCTTGGTATGTCGTTATCGCTGGCCCTTTTGAGTCGCGCGAAAAAGCACTTCTTCAGTCGAAAGAATTGACCGCTAAGTTACGCAACCAAAAACCCTGGGTACGCCCAGTGTCTGCTATTCAATTAGTACTAAAAAATAGAAGTTAGTACATAAATTAACCACATCCCTCCTATTTTGTATGAATTACATACAAAATAGGTATCAAGATTTGTGACACGTGCCTCATACGTGTAGAATGAGCTCCCTTTTAGCTGTACGCAGCTCATATTTTGAGCGTTGGGCATATATAAGCCCTTGAATTTACTGAATTTTTTCGTTGATGAGAGCTGTTCTATGAGAACTGGTCTATATA
Organism: Oleispira sp.; assembly: GCA_051275515.1. Lineage (GTDB taxonomy): Bacteria > Pseudomonadota > Gammaproteobacteria > Pseudomonadales > Oceanobacteraceae > Oleispira. The sequence goes on from JBNMOT010000020.1 coordinate 20,340, forward strand.
CTCCAGGTGACTTTAAAGATAACTGTGGTTTTGGTTTGATTGCCCATTTAGAGGGACAAACTAGCCATACGTTATTAGAGACGGCAATTGACTCCCTAACCTGTATGACCCACCGAGGTGGTATCGCTGCAGATGGAAAGACCGGTGACGGTTGTGGGATGTTAATTCAAAAGCCAGACTCATTCTTGCGTGCAGTCGCGCAAGAGCAAGGTATTAATCTGCCAACACAATATGCTATTGGCATGTTGTTTATGGATCTTGACGATACGGTTTATGTGGAGCAAAAAGCTGCACTTGAAACGGCTATGTCAGAGCAAGGCTTGAACGTATTAGGCTGGCGCGCAGTGCCCACTAATAACGATTGCTTGGGTCCAATGGCGATTGATTGTTTGCCACGTTTCGAACAGGTATTTATTGCTGTTGACGAAGCGCTAAACAGTGAAATCCTAAGCAGTGAAGCTTTTGGTGTAAAGCTGTTCTATGGCCGCCGTTTTGCTGAAAAAGCGTTAGTCCAATTCCCAGATTTCTATATTGCGAGTCTGTCAGAAAATGTATTGTCATATAAAGGCTTAACCATGCCTGTTGACCTGCCTGCATTTTTCTTAGATTTGGCCGATGAACGTTTGGAAACGGCTATTTGTGTTTTCCACCAACGCTTTTCAACCAATACGCAACCGCGCTGGCCTCTGGCTCAGCCGTTCCGTATGTTGGCGCACAACGGTGAAATTAATACCATCAGTGGTAACCGTAATTGGTCTAACGCTCGTAGCAGCAAGTTCCGTAGCGAACTGTTGCCTGATTTAGAGCAGTTATCTCCGATTGTGAATACCACAGGTTCTGACTCATCCTCGATGGATAACATGTTAGAGCTATTGGTAACGGGGGGTATGGGATTATTCCGTGCTGTTCGTATGATGATTCCACCGGCATGGCAGAATGTTGAAACCATGGATGCCGATTTGCGCGCATTCTATGAATACAACTCTATGCACATGGAACCGTGGGATGGACCAGCCGGTCTGGTAATGACCGATGGTCGTTACGCAGTTTGTGGTCTTGACCGTAACGGTTTACGTCCTTCGCGCTGGGTAATTACTAAAAACGGTTTTATTACGGTTGCTTCTGAAGTTGGTGTTCATGGTTACAAGCCAGAAGATGTTGTTTCTAAGGGTCGAGTGGGTCCAGGAGAAATCCTAGCCATTGATACACTGACAGGCACTGTGATGGATGCCGCTGCTGTTGATAATTTATTAAAGCAGCGTAAGCCTTATAAAAAGTGGCTTAAAGAGAACAGTATTCGTATTGAAACTCGTTTGCAGTTGAGTTCTTTGAAAAAAGAACAGCCGCTAAACGCAGATGAATTGAAAGCGCATCAAAAGCTGCAACTTGTAAGCTTTGAAGAGCGTGACCAAGTATTACGCCCCATGGCCGAAGCAGGTCAGGAAGCAACTGGATCAATGGGTGATGATACCCCGATGGCCGTACTGTCGCAGCGTGTGCGTCATGTTGCTGACTTTTTCCGCCAGAAGTTTGCCCAAGTAACCAATCCGCCGATCGATCCGTTGCGTGAAGCAATCGTGATGTCGTTAGAGACCTGTATTGGTGTTGAAAAGAACGTTTTTGAAGAAAAGCCTGATCACGCTGTACGTATCATTTTAACATCGCCGGTCCTTTCGCCGCTGAAATTTCACGGTTTGAAAAATACGGGTAATGTTGCCTTTAATCATGTGTCGGTTTCGCTTGCGTATCGAGCTGACATTGGTTTGAAAGCAGCCATTGAAGCGATCTCTGCTGAAGCTGAAAAGCAAGTGCGTGAGGGTGCCGTAGTTTTGATCTTAACTGACCGCCAGGTAGTTCAAGGCGAACTAGTTGTTCCGGCGGTCATGGCGACGGGTGCCGTTCATCATCATCTGGTAGCCAAAGGTTTACGTTGCGATTCTAACATCGTTGTTGAAACGGGATCCGTCCGGGATGCTCACCACTTTGCGGTATTATTAGGATTTGGTGCAACCGCGGTGTATCCATGGTTGGCTTACGAAATTTTAGAAGATATGCATCGCAGCCGTGAGTTGTTGGGTGATCCATTAAGGTCGCAGCAGAATTTCCGTAAGGGTATTCGTAAAGGCTTGATGAAAATCTTGTCGAAAATGGGTATCTCTACGATTGCGTCTTATCGTGGCTCGCAGTTGTTTGAAGCGATTGGTTTGAACTCCGAGATTGTTGAGCTCTGTTTTATTGGTGTGGACAGTCGTATTGAAGGTGCCACATTTGCAGACTTTCAAGAAGATCTAGAGTGGGTCGAGAAGAACGCTTGGATCGCTCGTAAGCCGCTTGAACAAGGCGGTCTTCTGAAATATGTACACGGTGGTGAATATCACGCTTACAACCCCGACGTTATTCAGCACATTCACCAAGCTGTTAAGGAGAATGATCAGAAAGCTTATGACCGTTTTGCTGACTTAGTTAACAATCGCCCTGTCGCGACGATTCGTGATTTATTAGCATTGCGTAAAGATGTTAAAGCGATTGATATATCCGAAGTCGAGCCAGCAAAAGAAATCTTTAAACGTTTTGATACTGCAGCGATGTCTTTGGGTGCACTTTCTCCAGAAGCACACGAAGCGCTAGCAGAAGCCATGAATGAGTTGGGCGGACGCTCAAACTCAGGTGAAGGTGGTGAAGATCCTAAGCGTTATGGCACCAATAAAAACTCTAAGATTAAGCAAATTGCATCTGGACGTTTTGGTGTAACGCCACACTACTTATCCAGTGCTGACGTTTTGCAGATTAAAGTAGCCCAAGGCGCCAAGCCGGGTGAAGGGGGTCAGTTGCCCGGTGGTAAGGTGAATAACCTCATCGCGACGCTACGTTATTCGGTTCCAGGTGTGACATTGATTTCACCGCCACCGCATCACGATATTTATTCAATCGAAGATTTAGCTCAGCTAATTTTTGATTTAAAGCAAGTTAACCCAACCGCACTGGTTTCTGTGAAACTTGTATCTGAGCCGGGTGTTGGTACGATTGCAGCGGGTGTCGCGAAAGCTTACGCTGACTTAATTACCATCTCTGGTTACGACGGTGGCACAGCGGCTTCACCTTTAACGTCGATCAAATATGCCGGCTCTCCATGGGAGCTTGGTTTGGCTGAAGTGCATCAGTCATTACGTGGCAATGATTTGCGTGGCAAGGTCCGTGTGCAAACGGACGGTGGTTTGAAGTCAGGTCTTGATGTAGTGAAAGGTGCCATATTAGGTGCTGAATCATTTGGATTTGGTACCATGCCGATGGTTGCGGTAGGGTGTAAATACTTGCGTATTTGTCACCTAAATAACTGTGCAACCGGTGTCGCGACGCAAAACGAAAGTTTACGTGATAAGCACTACATTGGTACGGCAGAAATGGTTAAGAACTATTTCTACTTTGTTGCTGAGGAAATTCGTGGCTGGATGGCTCAGATGGGCATCCGCACGATGGAAGAGCTTGTTGGGCGAACTGATCTATTAGAAATGATCGAAGGCAATACATCGAAACAGCGTCATTTAGATTTAACACCGTTGCTTTTCAATGATCATATTCCTGCAGATAAGCCTCATACGGTTCAAGTCAAACGCAATGAGCCGTTTGATAAAGCGGTATTAGCAGAAGAAATGGTAACGGCGACGATTGCCGTTATAGAAGCTAAGATAGGCGGTGAATTTACGTTTACGGTCACCAACTGTGACCGTTCAGTCGGTGCTCGCTTGTCGGGTGAAATCGCTAAACGTTATGGCAACCAAGGTATGGCAAGTGCACCTGTTAAGTTAAACTTAACCGGTACGGTTGGTCAATCTTGGGGTGTTTGGAACGCTGGCGGTTTAGAGATGCGCCTTGAAGGTGATGCTAACGATTACGTTGGTAAGGGTATGACAGGCGGTAAACTCGTTGTTTTTCCACCAAAAGGCTCTGTGTTTAAGTCGCAAGATACCTCTATTATTGGTAATACCTGTTTGTACGGCGCAACGGGCGGTAAATTGCTTGCGGCCGGTTGTGCAGGTGAACGTTTTGCTGTTCGTAACTCTGGTGCTCATACCGTTGTTGAAGGTGCTGGCGATCACTGCTGTGAATATATGACGGGCGGCATGGTCTGTGTGCTAGGCAAAACAGGTTATAACTTCGGTGCGGGTATGACAGGCGGTTTCGCTTATGTACTGGATCTGGATAATAGTTTTGTTGATCTCTATAACCATGAGCTTGTCGATATTAACCGTATTAATAGTGAATATACTGAAGGCTACCGTAACCATTTACGGGCTGTCATTACCGAGTTTGTTGCGGAAACAGGCAGTGCTTGGGGTCAAGAAATTTTAGAAGATTTTGATGATTTCATCGGTAAATTCTGGCTAGTAAAACCAAAAGCTGCAGATTTACAGCAGTTACTTGATAACATGCGCGCTCGTCCAGAGTAAGCGTTTCGAATAAATGATAGGCCCTGAGTGCTGTTAACCATACAGGGCCTGCGGACGAGTGGGAGAGGTTCGAAATGACAGAACGTCTGAATAACGATTTTCAGTTTGTGCAGGTTGGCCGCAAGGACCCTGTAAAGAAAGCAATGAATGCTCGCACACAGCAATTTGTTGAAATTTATCAGCCATTCCAGCAAGAAGATGTTGCTGATCAATCACACCGTTGTTTGGAATGTGGTAACCCTTATTGTGAATGGAAGTGCCCTGTGCATAACTTCATTCCTAACTGGTTAAAATTGGCGACAGAAGGCAATATTTTAGAAGCCGTTGAGCTGAGCCATCAGACCAACTCCTTACCAGAAGTCTGTGGCCGTGTTTGCCCACAAGATCGTTTGTGTGAAGGTGCTTGTACACTGAATGATGGCTTTGGCGCGGTAACGATTGGTAATGTTGAAAAATACATCACCGATACCGCATTTGCTATGGGCTGGAAACCTGACATGTCTAACGTTAAGTGGACAGACAAGAAGGTTGCTATTATCGGCGCGGGTCCTGCGGGAATCGGCTGTGCTGACGTATTGGTTCGTAATGGTGTTAAGCCGGTTGTTTTCGATCGTTACCCTGAGATTGGTGGTTTGTTAACTTTTGGTATTCCAGAATTTAAACTAGAAAAAGAAGTAATGATTAATCGCCGTAAAGTATTCGAAGAAATGGGTATTGAGTTCCGTTTGAATACTGACATTGGTAAAGACATAGAATTTCAAAGCATTATTGATGAATACGATGCCGTTTTCTTAGGCATGGGTACTTATACTTACATGAAGGGCGGTTTTCCAGGTGAAGATCTTCCTGGTGTCCATGACGCATTAGACTTCTTAGTCTCCAGTGTTAATCGCAATATGGGTTTTGAAAAAGATAAGGCTGACTACATCTCGATGAAGGGTAAGAGAGTTGTGGTTCTGGGTGGTGGTGATACCGCGATGGATTGCAACCGTTCAGCTATTCGTCAAGGAGCCTCGTCGGTATCGTGCGCGTATCGTCGCGATGAAGCCAATATGCCGGGGTCTGTTCGTGAAGTTCAAAATGCGAAAGAGGAAGGTGTTAACTTCTTATTTAACCGTCAGCCGGTTGCCATTGTTGGTGACGATAAAGTTGAAGGTGTTAAGGTTGTTTCTACTGAACTGGGCGAGCCTGATGAGAACGGCCGTCGTCGTCCTCAGGTGATTGAAGGCTCTGAAGAGATCATTCCTGCTGACGCAGTATTGGTAGCTTTCGGTTTTCAACCTAGCCCTGCTCCTTGGTTCAATGATTTCAGTATCGGCATCAATAGCTGGAAAGGTGTTGTTGCACCTGAAAAGCAGAAGTTCAAATTCCAAACCACTAATGAAAAAATATTTGCCGGTGGTGATATGGTGCGTGGATCTGACTTGGTTGTAACAGCAATCTGGGAAGGTCGTGAAGCGGCTGATGGAATTATGGATTATCTGAAAGTTTAATATTTTTATCCAGTTGGTATAGCCAGCAGAGTGGTATTAGATTGACAGTAAAAGAACGCGGCTAAGGCCGCGTTTTTTGTTTCTAGTGTGTTAACTACTTCCGGTGTTGCGTTCAGTTCTTATGTTAAAGTTCACGAATATACAGAGTTGATGGAACAGCCAGAATGAATCCCATGAAAACAGTATCAATTTTTATTTTTGCATTAGCGATTACTGCATGTGGTGGTGGCAGTCCTACGAGCGGAACTGCTCGTATAGATGCTTCAGGAGCAGACAATGCAGCGACGACTACAAATAATACAACCGCCGATGTTGTTGTTATTGACGCTGATTTAGGTAATGGTGTTGGGAGTACTTTTGTTCCCAACGTAATTGCGGTTCAGACTAATAATTTATCAGCGGGTGGTGCAACAAATATTTCAGTGAGTATCGTTGATTCAGGAGCTGGTAATTCTTATGCACTAGCCAAAGAATATGCCATTACATTTGCTTCTATCTGTGCCGATAGAAATCCTGCGAAGGCTGAATTTACAGCCAGTGTTGTTCGATCATCTACTGGAACAGCCTCTACTTTTTATCAAGCTAAAGGTTGTGCTGGCGAAGATATAATAACCGCTAAGTTATATGAAGCATTTGCTACTATTGAGTCCGGTATAACCGTATCGGGTGACCCCATTGCTATTGCGGTAACGACGGTCCAGGTTGAATTACCTGAAGTAAATGCCGTGGCATTTACAGGTAATAGTACAACTACTCTAGGTTTTTCAGGAATCGCCAATACTCTTTACCCTGCAACGGGTATTGTTTCATTCACTGTTTTTGATAATTTTGGTAATCCTATTGAAGGCAAAGAAGTTGATTTCGTTTTATCTACAACGTCTGTAGGTGCAAGTCTATCAGCTCCAGCAGGTGTTACGAATGAGAATGGTCTTGTAACTGCAGCCGTTAACTCAGGCTCAACTCACGGTATTTTGTCTATAACAGCGACGACGGCAACCAATACGGGTGGCACTATTTCAACCGCATCATTACCAATTTCTGTGACAACTGGTAGTGCAGATCAAAATAGTTTTAACTTAGTGGTTGATACAATAAACCCAAGAGCTTGGGATGTTGATGGTGCAACAATATCATTTTCTGCCAGTGCTGCTGATACCTTTCAGAATCCAGTGCCCGACGGTACAGTTATCAATTTCTTTGCTGAGTCTGGAAGAATTCAGCCTAGCTGTGAAACAGCAGGTGGCGCTTGTTCTGTTACCTGGACAAGTGCTAACCCACGACCAGGTTCGGATTTATCTGGGGATTTGAAGACTGATGCGGTTGGCTTTCCAGGCTATGACGCCGCGTGGCAGGGTGGTAGGGCAGGTGTTGCAACGGTAATAGCTTATACAAATGGTGATGCGGGTTTCTCAGACGGTAACGGTAATGGCCTTTTAGACATAGGTGAGGCTTATGTAACCATGGCTGAAGCTTATTTAGATGCGAATGAGAATAATGGACTTGATCAGCCGGGCACAGCAACAAATCCCTATGAAAAGCTAATTGAGTATACCATTAACGGGGTTCAGGATTCTGCGCCTGTCAATTATCAAGGGGTAGCGTGTACTGTTGCTGCTTCTGATGTAGGCCATTGTGCCGAATTGGTTCACGTTCGCGATCAATTGAGTTTTATTGTCGCAAATGGACAAGCGGTTACGATAACGTCAACGGGCATTACAGGTACTACTTCGGGTGATTTATCTGGAGCCTCATGCATTAACGTTCGTAATGAAGAAAATGTAAGTTTCTCATTCAATGTCGCAGATACCAACGGTAATATACCTCCATTGGGTACTGTTGTTGCTTTTACATCAGAAAGCTTTGAGTTAGTGGGATCTGGGCCAAAGAATGTACCGAATGCATTCAGTACTGCGGGTATTGATTACACTGTGACGATTAAAGCTGATAATATTTATGAAAATGGATTTGCATTCTTTGAAGTGACTTCTCTAAGTTCAGCTGTGTCTACTTGGTCATCAGTAAAATTAACAGATGATCCCAGAGTATTACAAGCAACCGATACTTTTTTATTAGATGTTAGTGGTTCGTCGGACCAGACTGTTACTTACACATTTAGTGATGCTTGCGGAAATGTACCTGCACCCAATGATATTATGCTCTTTGATATGGAGAATGCATTAATTGGAACGAGTGGAGCAGGCGTTAATAAATTACAAATTAGAGGTTCTGATTTAATTGCCGGAAGTTATACCGTCTCTTTTACTAATGACGGGACCTCTTCTACAGGTGCCGTTATTGTGAGTACAATTAATAGTGTCGATGGTACTCGTGTAGATACCACGTATGATATTGATGATTAAAGCCATGTTATCTTCATCAAACCCAGCCTAGTGCTGGGTTTTTTGTTATTATGGTTTAAATGTTGAATTTGAAGTCAAAAATAGCTATGTCAGAACTTAAAAATGATCGCTTTCTACGCGCTTTAATGCGTGAACCTGTAGACCAAACGCCAGTATGGATGATGCGCCAAGCAGGACGTTATCTTCCGGAGTATCGCGCGAGCCGTGCCACGGCAGGCGACTTCATGAGCTTGTGTAAGAACCCTGAATTCGCTTGCGAAGTAACGATGCAGCCCCTTGAACGCTTTCCATTGGACGCGGCGATTTTGTTCTCTGATATTTTGACTATTCCCGATGCTATGGGTCTTGGTTTATATTTTGAGACCGGTGAAGGCCCACGTTTCAAAAAGGTTGTGCGTACTGAGAAAGATGTTGCGGCGCTAAAAGTGACGAATACTGCAAAAGATCTTCCTTATGTGACGGATGCGGTGAGTACTATTCGTCGTGAATTGAATGGTCGAGTGCCTCTTATTGGTTTCTCTGGCAGTCCTTGGACGTTGGCAACTTACATGGTTGAAGGTGGTTCTTCGAAGGACTTTCGTCATGTAAAGGCCATGATGTACGATACGCCAGAAGTGATGCATCAATTGTTAGATGTATTAGCGGATTCTGTGACTGAATACTTGAATGCTCAGATTGCTGCGGGTGCTCAAGCAGTACAAATTTTCGATACTTGGGGTGGCAACTTAAGCGATGTGTGTTATCGCGAGTTTTCATTGAAGTATATGAATAAAATTGTCGCGGGTTTAACGCGTGAAAATGAAGGCCGTAAAGTACCTGTTATCTTGTTCACTAAAGGTGGTGGTCAATGGTTAGAGCTTATGGCTGATACCGGTTGTGATGCATTAGGCATCGATTGGACGACTGATATGGGCAATGCTCGTAGTCGTGTTGGTGACCGCGTTGCGCTGCAGGGCAATATGGATCCTTCTGTTTTATATTCTTCACCCGCCACTATTCGTAAAGAAGTGCAGCGTATCTTAAACAGCTACGGTCCAGGTGCAGGGCATGTATTTAACCTAGGTCATGGAATTCACCAGTTTGTCGACCCAGCTCGCGCCGGTGCCTTTATCGAAGCGGTTGTTGAATTGAGTCGTGAACAGCATAAATAATACCCGCTGATTCTTTGAAAAGCCCGCCTCGTGCGGGCTTTTTCGTTTCTGAGAATTAATTAATGTGTTTAACACAAGGTCAATGACTAAGCTTAACCAATGATTAGCTCAAGTTATCCTGTAGGTAGTGTTAGTGAATTGGTGTAGAATGTAACGCGAAAAATCGGCGAATATTAAGCAATAGCGATAGGCGAGTTGGAATGACAGTGAAAACAGTAGATGTGCTATTGGTCGGTGCCGGAGCAATGAGCACAACCTTAGCAATGATGTTAAATAAGCTCGATCCGTCTCTAAAGATCTGTATTGTTGAACGGCTTGATCAGGTGGCTCACGAGAGTACTGATGGTTGGAATAACGCAGGTACGGGTCACGCTGCCTATTGCGAATTGAATTACACTCCAGAGGACGACAAGGGTGGCGTTGATATTTCTAGAGCGTTAGATATTAATGCTTCATTCGAAGTGAGTCTTCAGTTTTGGTCACACCTTGTGAAAACAGGCGCTCTACCAAGACCTAAAGAATTTATTAATCGTACTCCTCATAAGAGCTTTGTGTGGGGTAAGAAAAACGTAGAGTTTTTACGTAAACGCCATGAATTAATGAGTGCTCATCATTTATTTGAGAGCATGGAGTTCAGTGAAGATCCGGCGACGCTGCATGAGTGGATGCCACTTGTTATGGAAGGTCGAAAAGGCAATGAGCCTGTTGCAGGAACCAGTGTTGAGCATGGTTCTGATGTCGATTTTGGTTCCTTGGCCCGCGATATGGTTTCGTATTTACAGCAGCAAGCCAATTTTGAATTGTTACTAGGACATTCTGTTGACGATATGCAGCGCAGCAGTGTGGGTGGCTGGTCTGTTTTATTAGAAGACAATAAAAGTGGTGAAGTAACGCGAGTCCGCTCTAAGTTTGTTTTCTTGGGGGCAGGAGGCGGTGCTTTACCCTTGCTGCAGAGATCTGATATTCCAGAATGTGAAGGCTATGGTGGTTTTCCGGTCAGTGGTCAGTGGTTGGTCTGTACTAAGCCTGAGGTCGCAAACCAGCATCATGCTAAAGTTTATGGCAAGGCGGCGATTGGGGCCCCACCCATGTCAGTACCGCACTTAGATGCCCGTGTGATTAATGGCAAACGGGCACTCTTGTTTGGCCCATTTGCTGGTTTTACGACTAAGTTCTTAAAGGAGGGTTCTGTTATGGATCTGCCTGCTTCTGTCAAAGCGAGTAATCTCAAACCTATGATTTCGGTCGGTATGAATAACATGGCCCTGACTAAGTATTTGATCGGTGAAGTATTTCAGTCTGATAAATCTCGTATGGATTCGTTACGCGCCTATTTCCCTGAGGCTAAAGACGAAGATTGGACATTGGCCAATGCGGGTCAGCGTGTTCAAATCATTAAGAAAGATGAAAAAGGCAAAGGCAAGTTAGAATTCGGTACAGAAATCGTTGCCGCCGCAGATGGTACTTTGGCTGCGCTACTCGGTGCTTCACCGGGTGCCTCTACTGCGACTCAAACTATGATCGATGTTATTGAACGCTGCTTCAGTGACGAGCTTAAAAATGACGGCTGGAAAGAGGGTTTAAAAGCCATGATTCCCTCGTACGGCGAATCATTGATCGAAGATGCTGAGCTTTTGAGAGCTATTCGCCAAGATACGTTGACGACGCTGCAATTAAAGCAGGTTTGAGTTAAAGTAGATTGAGATAATCTTAAGCAATTATAAAAAAGCGCTAAGGAATAGCGCTTTTTTTGTTTCGGCTATGTATAAAGATGGTTAACTATTTATAGATTCTCTTCACTCGAGGCGTCAGCTGACAAAACAGTTCATAGCTGATGGTATTGCAGAGCTTGGCAACTTCATTGGCATTAATATGTTCGCCCCATAGCTCAACTTCACTGCCCACATCAATATCGGAATCTTCACTGATGTCGATACAAAGCATGTCCATAGAGACTCGGCCCAAAGTTGATAATCGCTTACCCTGACACCAAACAGGTGTGCCTGACGGTGCGCTGCGTGGATAGCCATCACCATAGCCGATGGCGACGATGCCAATGCGGGTTGTTCGCTTGGCTATCCAGCCATCACCGTAACCAATGCTTTCCCCCACGTTCACTGTGTGACTAGAAATGATGTGTGATTTAAGCGTCATGACGGGTTTTAAGTGACTGATGAGTGGCGTCTCACCGATGAGGGGTGAGCTTCCGTAAAGCATAACGCCAGGTCGACTGATATTGTCACAGGCGTTAGGCCAAGCAATAATAGCCGCGCTATTATTGCTTGATACAATAAGGTCAGGCCAAAAGACCTTTTGCTGTTGTAAAATGTCTGCCAGTGCTTGAAACTGGGTCATCGTTTTATCTTTGTCTAGATCATCAGCGCAAGCAAAGTGTGTCATTAAAACTTTGATGTTGAGTCCAGCATTGAGGCACTGATCAAAGATTGAAGTGGATTCTTCTAGGCGAAATCCTAGGCGGTTCATGCCGGTATTTATTTTCAACCAAAGCTTTATTTGTAAGAAAGCTGGCTCGGTTACTAAAATATCGAGTTGGCTTTGGTGGTGAACAACCATCTCGATATCGTGCTCAACAGCCGCTTTCCATTCTGCTTTATCAAATGCACCTTCCAATACAAGGATTGGATTTTTGATACCGTCATGGCGCAATTGTAATGCTTCGTCCATGATCGCTACGGCTAAGCCATCTGCGTCGACGAGGGCGTGCGCTATAGGGAGCAGTCCATGGCCATAAGCATCCGCTTTAATTACGGCGAAAGCTTTTTGACTGAAGCCTTTTGCTAGCCGATAGTTATCTTTTAAATATTGCAGGTTAATCACTGCTTGAGTTTGACGGGCCATGTTTTTCGCTTAAATCAAGAAGACTAAATATTGGGTAGGGTTTATTATGTCAGGCTGCGCAGTCGTAAACTAGCACTGAGCTCGTAAACAACATTTCTAATTAGTAGAGTT
>JBNMOT010000021.1:0-31804 GCA_051275515.1 Oleispira sp.
ACTATTCGATTGGCATTCATATTCGTCAGTACGCTCGCAGTTTCATAGTGGCGTCACCCTGTAATAGCAAGCGTGTGGTGATGGCTATTACTGATACCGGTATGTTATTTGAATCCGTGCGTAAAGCGGTGCTGGATCGCATTGCCGCCGATCCTGATCTTGGCCCGCTCTACAATGAAAACAATGTCATGATGAGTGCTACCCATACGCATTCTACCCCTGGCGGACAGGCACATTTCACCGCCTACAATACACTGCGCCTTGGCCATGACCCGCAGAGCTTTCAAATCACTGTTGATGGCTTGTTCAATTCTATTAAACAAGCGCATGACAATTTAAGCGCTGATCCGCAAATCGGCAGCATTGCCATGAATCTCGGCGAACTGACCGGGGCCAATAAATCCCGCGCTATTAAGGCCTATATGCAGAACAGTGAGACCGAACGAGCCTTATACCAGGATCGCCTTGGTAACGACGTCACGACCCCACGCCTGATGACGCTACTCAAATTTCAGCACTATGATGGCACGTCAGTCGGCAGCATGAACTGGTTTGCGGTACATCCTACCTCAGACGCGCTATCGGAATACGGCCTCGGTGCCATACCGATCAGTGGCGATAATAAGGGTTATGCGGCCCATCAGTTTGAGCGTTTCATGCAGCCCCATAATCCCGGCTTTATTGCTAGCTTTATGCAATCTGATGAGGGCGATGCCTTTACACAGATGTGGTTCGATAATGACGAGAAACGTGCGCAGCAAAACGCTTTTCTGCCCGCCGACGAACCGAGTCCGGTCACTGTCGCCAATGGCCAAAAGCAGCTACTGAAAGCGCTGACGTTATTTGCTGACGCTAAGCAGCAGCTCAGCGGCCCGATCGACTACCGCTTTGGTTATGTGCAGATGGATCAGGTAGAAATTACCGACCCGGTCGTGCTCGATTCCCTGCAACATTCAGCGGCACTGGATGCCCAGCCCAAGCGCACCTGTAATCCAGCCATGGGCGTTTCCTTTCCTGCGGCGGGCCATGGTGCACAGCCGGGTGAACCCGGCCTGATCACCGAAGCCGGCGTTACCTGTAAAGATCCAGATCTTGCCCAGCTTCTCGCTGATGAATTCCGCCAAGGCGCGGGTGGCAATATACCTACCAATCTGTTTGCCGCCACGGTGGGCTGTAATATAGGCAGCCTGCCCGGTTTGAATTTGGAATGTCATGCCGAAAAACCGATTCTGCTGATCTTCGGTGCTCCCGCTAATGCCTCGGCCACTGTGGTTCCATTCCAGTTATTTCGCCTCGGCAATCTGGCGGTAGTGGGCTTACCCTGGGAAATCACTACGATGGCGGGGCGCCGCATTCGCGACACATTGATTGATGTACTTAAAGAAGACGGGGTTGACCATGTGGTTATCACCGGTCTTGCCAATGACTATGTCAGTTATCTCACCACACGCGAAGAGTATGCGCTGCAGATGTACGAAGCCGCGTCTAATCAGTTTGGGCCATGGTCACTTGCTGCAGTGCAGCAGGAAACACGTCGACTGGCGCTGGATATGGTTAATGGCAGAGTCACCGAGAGTGATGCAGTGCCTCCGGTCACTTCGCCACAATTGATTCAGCTACTGCCGCCATCAGGCACTGATGTGGCGCCACCGGGCTCGGCGTTTGGCGTGGTAACTGTGCAGCCTGAAGCACGTTATGCTGCAGGGCAGACCGTACGTACTGTATTTCAGGCATCTAGCCCTAATAATGACCTGAAAACCGATAGCAGCTTCCTGTTCGTCGAGCGCCAGCGTGTCAATGGTACTTGGGAAGTCGCCGTGCAGGATGATGACCCCCAAACCAGTTTTGTCTGGCATTCCGATACCCCTGAACCGCAGGCCAATGTCACGGGCGCTTCCACGGCAGAAATCCTGTGGCGTATCCCGCGCAACACCCAAGCTGACACTTATCGGATCAGATTTTCAGGTGTGAGTAATCAGGCCACTGTACTCAGCGATTACGAGGGGATTTCTGAGGCCTTTACGGTCAGCGGCCCTACCTCTAACTGTCCATGATGTCGTGTGGCCAACGCTGTTTTATCTATACCCCAAAAAACGCCAAACCCCGGAATTTATCAGGGCTTGGCGTTTTACTGTGGGTCTATTTAATAAGGCACCTTCTTAATAAGGCACCTTCTGAAACAAGACATCGGTGATTTGAATCGTACCTGCACTGCGCTGATCAAAGGCCACCTGGATATTGGTGAGCTTGGTCAAATCCAAGGCTGAATCAAAGATTGTATTAATATCCAAACGGATGGGCACCATATTGATGACTGTCTTGGCGCCGGTATCTCGCGCTGAAACGGTTAAGCCCGGCGGAAAATACAAGGCATCGGAAAAGTCACTCGCGAGCAAGCTAATCGAGGTGCCATCGATATCCGTCAAGGTTAACGTAAAATCCTGACCGTTGGCATTTTCAGGCGTCACACTCACCCCCATACGAAAGGTAATGAAGTCTGCGCCGCTGGCATCTAATCCTTCTGCCGGTAAGGCGTAATCAATACTCGCTCCACCGCCAAGATATCTACCATAAATCTGCGGTGCTTTAGAGATCGTTGACGTTGATGGGCAACTATCACTGTTAAAGCCCAAAACATCGTCCAAACTTCCGCCATTAGGCTCACACCAACCGGTTTCAGCAAAGCCTGCTAGGGTGTTTTCAAGACCAAACTCATTAGTGCTCAGCGACGCATCGGTCAGCGTAGTATCAACCACAATCAAGTTCTCTTTTGACTGATGGAAAGACAAGTGCAAACGCTCATCACACGTCTCAACACCTGCTGGGCAAGCACTGCTAGGTGCGCGCTCAACGCCACCCCAGTAACCGGCAAACTGGCTTTCACTGCCTACAAATAAGCGCAAGAAGCTGGCAATCAAAAACTCACCATGACGCTTCTGATCGGTGCGCGAGTAACGGCCACTGACTGGCGAAGCTTCAGTACAATAAGGATCAAAGCCATTGAGCGTCGCGTCGTCATTAAACCAAAAGTCATTGTAGTAGTTGTGGTTGGCACCCATTGAGGTCACCATAAACTGCGGCTGAGACACATCTTCAGCGTTGTAGCGAACATTGTCGTACATCCACACGCCGTGAAGCGTGGATACATCACCGTCGCAATAGGGCGATAAAGTTACCCAAGCAGTATTCAAGGGTAATTCTGAATCAAAGTCAGTTGGCGCCAAAGCGAACACTGCTTTGATTTCATGGGGACGATCAAACTGTGTACTGCTGCGGAATTGAGGATCTTGGTTATAAGTAATCGCCTTAGCGACACCGTTACCGCCGCGTGAGTGACCCATTAAACCGATTCGTGACAAATCTAATTTACCGTTGAGGTAGCTTAAATCACCCTTGCTGTCTTGGGCGTAATCAGAATCGACATTATCGTTAATATCCCGAAAAATATCCAAGTGATGCAAAATTAGCTCAGCCCGCGCAGTGATGCCTTGGTCATTTGAGCCAGAGTCCTGCGCATTAATATCGTTCACATCAATGGAAATCACTGCATAGCCATTAGAGGCCATCGTCTCGGCGATATAGTCATAGCCCTTGTCAGAGCGAATCGGCACCAGACCATTAGCTTCACAGTCAGTGCCCGAGCTTTCATCTCCACCGGCAATACCCGTGGTGGAACAAGTGGAATGGCGCCCATGTTGGAACAAAATAATGGGAAAACCATTAATTGGCGCGGCAACGTCAGCGCTAATGATGGGATAGTGGATCACCCCCAATACATCGATGGGCTCAGCAAATGTCGAGACGCTGCTACCATCTGCAGCGTTAATGTCTTTGGTCGCTATCACCGGAGTGTATTTAAAGTCGATAGGGCCGGAAATAGCATAGGGCCCCACAGTATCTGCATCGGCAGCGGTTGCATCAAAACGCTCCGGAGCGCCTTTGGGCTCTAAAATGGGCTCGTCAATGGGCTCTTCAACGGGATTATTCTCCTCTAAGGGTGTTGGTATTTCGGGTGCTGCGCTGCTGCCACCGTCACCGCCACCACCGCCACCGCCACCGCAGCCAGAAATACTGGCCACTAAACACCCAGCCAAAACAAGTTCAAAAAGAAGGCTGGATCTACTGTTCGGTCGAATTGAATTCATAAAATTTCCTACTGCATAAAAGGAAGGTAGACGCTAAATTTAGCTAAACGAGTCATATTATTATGATTACTGCATCACAATAATTATGACTATTGCATTACAATCATTATGACTACTGCATCACACTATTGCAGAATCAGTGCCAAGCAGATGCAAATTCTGGACAGCCTTACAAATCAGTCAATAGGTGAGAAATTCGACAACTAATACTTGAATTATTCGCACAACAAAAGAGCAATGAGTGTCTTTGCCGACTCAAATGTGATCATTTTTATTAAAAACAGGCTGTCTAATTTATGATTTTAACTAGGGGTTATTCATACCGCTGATTTTTAACGGTACGTTTGTACTGGAACAATTTCAAAAAGTGTAGCAATATCGTTAAAAAAATACATAGCCAGACCCTTACCGAATAAAATCAATTAGCTGCATCGAAGTCTCTAAAAGACACTTCCGTGCAAACGCGCACTATATGGAGGTTCTTATGTTCGCTACAACTCACCCTCGCGGGCCATTAAAAACGTTGTTGTTAAGTTTGCTGTTTGCTTTGAGCGTTTCTGCTTGCGATGGTGGACGTAGCTCATCAGGTGGCTCTACCAGTGTTAGCGAAGGGATTAGCGAAGAGAATAGCCCTCCCGTAAGCATCGTCGATGAACTACCCTCGAACCGCTATGCTGCGGCAAACAGTTGCTTCGCTTTGCAATCTGATTCAACCGGCAACATGGTGGCCGCCGACGGTGGTAGCGGTTATGCCGCGAACGCAGTTGAAAGTAGGGTTGCAGAAGCATTTTTCTTTAAGCCATCAGCCCTGGGCGAATATCTTTTTTACGCGGCGGACTCACGGTTGTTGGCGGCAAGCGGTGGTGCGGTTGTGGGTACTGGGGATGTCACCGAAGACGCTGTTTGGATAGTCGATATGAACCGGCCAAATGGGGGGTTCAGCATTGTTTCTTCTACAACAGGGGACGCTTTGGTGGTCGGTTCCGGTGGGCAGCTTAGTTTAGGTAATCCTGTTGGTGGCAATGATGCGTTCCGTTTTGCTTTGACCGAGCAACCCTGCACGCCTTTCCCGGAAATGCCGCTAGGCATCGTTGGCGAAACCTTCAAAGGCAGTGGAGTCGATAAGCCAGTGATCGGCTTTGCTGATGTTCACTCGCATTTTGGCATGTCGCATGAAATGTCCGCTGATGGATCTGCTGGCCCGGCAGTCGGCGGTGCTTTTTATGGGCAACCTTTTAATCCGTTAGGCGTGTCGCATGCATTGCACGATTGTGAAGAATTCCATGGCCCTGATGGCATCAAAGATGGCAACAACATCTTGGCACAAACCCCCAGCGCGACACACGATACGGTAGGTTGGCCTACTTTTATAGATTGGCCAGCAAGTAAGATGCTGACTCACCAAGCGAGCTATTATCGCTGGATAGAGCGGGCCTATATGGCGGGCATGCGGTTGGTGGTCACTTACGGAACGGGTATTCAAGGCCTATGTGAAATCGGCAAAGCTTATTCAGGTAGACCGGAAGAAAATTGCGAAGATCATCGTCAGGGCCTGGCCCAGAATGACTATATGCAAGAATTACAAGACTATGTTGACGCACAGCACGGTGGGCCAGGTGAAGGGTGGTTTCGACTTGTTACATCCCCTCAGCAAGCTCGCGCAGTCATCAACGACGGTAAGCTCGCGGTCATTCTCGGGTTGGAAGGCTCGCAGATGTTTGATTGCGGTGTGACCATACTCCCCGATGGCAGCGAACAACAGAATTGCACGCCAGAATCTTTTGATGCCTTGCTTGAAGATGCATGGGCACGGGGTGTGCGCCAAGTGGTGCCGATTCATAATATTGATAGTGCTTTGAGTGGTGGTTCTATACTGGGTGGGACCGCGTCGGCTCTAAACTTAATTAATTTTATGGATACCGGTGCGTTCTACAAAACCGTTGACTGCCCGGATGGCGGTAATGATGAGAGCTACTTTAGGGATGGCGGAGGATACCCGAGCTTGGCACCTGGTTTGGGTAACGACCCTTTGTCACAGTTAGTGATTGATAATCTCCAAGGGCCGCTGCCGGTGTATCCGTCTGACCGCCGCCAATGCAACTCTCGCCCACTGACGTCAATGGGTGAGTACGCTATCACTCGCTTTGCTGAGGAGGGCTTAGTCGTCTCAATTGACCATGCGCCATTGCTCGTTAAGCGTACGTTGCTTGATTTGATGAAAACTCTAAATCCACCCTATCCTATGATTTCAGGCCATGGTTATCAGGCTGGCGTTAAAAATCAGGATGTTGCTGATCTGCTGCAGGCAGGCGGTTATTCCTACCCCTACAAGGGGCATGGTGCCACGTGGTTTGAAGGCTTACGTCAAACTAAAGAACAGTATGATATAGCCGCTGCTAAAGATGATTCGCAGATGCTGCCATTCGCTTACGGGCTTGGATATGACGGCAACGGTTTTGGTGGCTATAACTCGCCGAGGCCGAATGCAGAGCAATTGGTGAATTATCCGTTCCAGCTGTTTTCTGGCCAGGGTTGGGGGCCACAGTTTGCTAATAGTGGTATTGAGCCAGTAACCGTCGAACAACTGAGTATTCAGGGTGGCCGCAGTTGGGACACAGAACAGGACGGCACAGCGCACTATGGGTTAATTGCAGATTTCGTCGAGGAAATTAGGATTGAAGGCGGTGAGGAAGCAATCACTGCGTTTTATAACTCTGCCGAGGCCTATTTGCAGTTGTGGGAAAAAGTGTATTCGCGTAGAGAAAATTAACGACATGCTGCGATTTTTAACGCTGGCGGCGCTGGTCGTCGCCGCGCTGAGTGGCCTTTGGCTGATGTTAGCCCCGGGCAAGTCGCTGCCGCCAATTTTTAGCGAAATACAAAGCAACGAAGTATTCACTTACGCATTCACCGTTTCTGGTACGCAAGTTACCGGACCCAGCGTTATTTCGGCTCTGCAAGGCTACCCGGTGATCGTGCAGCTATCCGGTGTAGAGAGCGCTGACCAGCTGCATTTGCACGGCTACGAACTAAGGGCTGAAGTACTACCGGGCCAAACGGCCAGCCTGAATTTCACAGCCAAGCACTCTGGTGTTTTCGAACTGGAGTTGCACGAACTGCGGCTACCCATAGCCCGGCTGGAGGTCTACCCACAGTGAGACTGCCGTTGACCGTTAGCGTTTTAACGCTGGTCTCACCCAGTGCGCTCGGGCATGCTTTTTCCCAGCCCTATGTGCTACCCATGCCGTATTGGTTATACATCTACGGCGCTTTGGCGGCGCTGCTGCTGTCCTTCATTATCGTCGGCTTTTTTGTTAGCGCCCCGGCGGCTGGCCAGCAAGCACGTTACTATGACTTTTCTGAGGCGGTCTGGCTTAGACGACTGCGCCAGTTACGTTTGAAAACTTGTTTGCAAACCTTCAGTTTACTGTTGTTATTCCTCTGTATTGCCACCGGCTTATTGGGCAGTAAAGACCCCTCCCGCAATTTCAACATGACTTTTTTCTGGCTGGTTTTCGGTTTAGGTATGAGCTATGCCAGCGCAGTACTGGGCGATTTTTATGCCGCATTAAACCCTTGGCGGGTGCTCAGTCAGGCATGCAATAAATTGCGCCCCGGATTTGCCGCAGGGCGTATCCGCTACCCACAACGTTTAGCTTACTGGCCAGCCCTGCTGCTGTATCTGGCCTTCATCTGGATAGAGCTGTTTGCCGTTGTACGACCTTATTTTTTGGCGCAGGCTTTAATCGCCTATACCGGCATAAACTTGCTGGGTGTTTGGCTGATTGGCCAGCGTGACTGGTTCCGTTACGGTGAGTTTTTTGCCGTGTTTCTGCGCCTGATCAGCCTGCTGGCACCGATTCAATATTCCCCTGAACTCAGTGGCAAAAATCGTTGGCGACTTACCTGGCCGGGCAGTGCTATATTGCAGCAGCCGCCAGCACCCTTTAGCCTGGTGGTCTTTATCATGTTCATGTTGTCGTCTACCGCCTTCGATGGCCTGCGTGAAACCGAACTCTGGTTCAGCCTATTCTGGAAAGACCCCAGCGGCATCGTTCAGGCCATAATTGGCGAATACCCAATTCAGGCCTACGGCTGGCTACGTCCTTGGTACATAGGCTATGAAACGCTATGGCTAATCATCTCCCCGTTACTTTATTTAGCGGTGTTCATCGGGTTTGTTTGGCTCGGAAAACTGCTTAGTCGAAGTCGCCAATCGCTGACATTACTCTGCCAGCAGTACGTTTATTCGATTGTGCCAATCGCCTTGGTATATCACGTGACTCACTATTACACGCTGCTACTGAGCGAGGGTATAAAAATTCGTGCGTTGATTTCTGATCCCTTCGGCTTTGGCTGGGATCTATTCGGCACCGCGTACACCATGCGTCTATCGGTTCTACTGGATATGGGCAGCGTTTGGTACACTCAGATTGGGCTCATTTTACTCGGCCATGTTGCTGCAGTTTGGCTTGCGCACCGTGTCGCGTTGGAACAGCATCGCAACCGGCTTCGCGCTGTCGTCAGCCAAATACCCATGCTGGTATTGATGGTATTGTTTACCTCTGCCGGACTGTGGATTTTGGCTCAGCCGTTACAGGGCATACGATAGTAATTTATTGTTTATTGTTTATGGGGTTGGGGCTATTGATAGGTAGAGATATAACGCTATAAACTATTCATAACGAGACCCACGTTATTACTGCAATCGCGCATGCGCATGATTAAGCTGTTAGGTAACAATCATAGCAAGGAGTAAATATGAAAATTCAGGCAGATGTAGGGACGATCGATATATTAGGTCATTTAATACTTTGGTTTATTTTAATATTAATAACATTCGGTATAGGTGCGTTCTTTTTCCCTTATTCATTCTCTAAATTCATACTTAATCGTTCACAATTAATTGATGAAAATAGCAGCCCTAGACAAATGGTATGTCACACTGACATGTTCGGAAATATTGGTCACGTAATCCTTTGGATTATTATTTCTATAATTACTTTCGGCTTAGGTTACGCATTCTATTTTTACAAGGTCTGGAATTACTCATTAAACAATACAACTATTGAGTAATTTATTACCTGGCAAGTAAATAAACAAGGATAAATCATGCCACGTAAAATATGTGAACTTTCCCTGATTTAGTTGACACCTCTAAATAACTTAGAGGTGTCACAATGTCCCGATATAAGAACCCTAGAAAACTTGGTTCTATTCAAATGAATTCAAGATAAAAACTCATTCCAGACGAAGAACTTAAATGTGAAAGTTCGCGCATTAAATGGTCTATGAATGAGACTGATATCTATATATGGTTTCAACCATTTTAATTATTAGCCAATCATAGTCACTGACTAAAGAACCCTAGGAAAAATAGATGTATATATCCGTAGATTTTGAAACAACAGGTCTTGATCCAGACGAATCTAAAATTGTTGAAATAGGGGCGGTAAAATTTAATGAAAATGGACAAATAATTGATACCTTTGAAATACTTGTAAACCCTAGTATAAAAATCTCGAAATCTGCTGGAAATGTACACGGGATCACTGAGGAAATGCTGATAGGAAAGCCGACACCTCGAGATGGTTGGGAAATGTGCCTTGAATGGGCAGGTGGTGATAATACATTTTTCGCACACAATGCCCAATTTGAAGTTTCATTTATTAAAGCCTTATACAATCAAACTGATACCGTTCCAGATATTGCTTTTGTAGATACGCTAGCGGCTGCTAGGAAGAGGCTGAAGGGTCGTAGTAGTTATAAACTCACGGAATTAGTAAAAGAAATTGATGGTGACGCGCACAGAGCCTTACCCGATGCCAAGGCTTGTGTGACGCTTTTTATCATGCTTGCTGAAACCTATAAATCGGGAAAGCTACCAATCGCAACTCATTCAAAAATGCTGTCTGAATATACTAGGCACAATGAGCCTACCAATAAACAAATGTCTTACATTATAAGTCTTGGTGGAGATCCAGATAGAGTTGATACAAAAAAAGAGGCTAGTGTGTATATAGATTTACTTATAAAAGAATCGCCGGAACCTAGTGCAGGTTTGAAAGAGGACACAATTAAGATACAACAGAAAATAATGAAGTATGTATATTTGACGCTCAATTGGTTCTTTGGTGTTTTCTTCCTATTAGGGGGGCTGACGACATTACCAAAATCCATTTTGTCAGGGGCATGCCTGATTACCATATCCTTATTATTGCTGCCTTCATCAAGAGAATTTGTATATTCGAAAACTAATAAAAGATTGTCATTTAAGGCTAGGGCTGCAATGATTTTTGTTATATTTTTTGCATTTAGTGTGCTCAATGCTCAAAGCCAAAGTGAAAATAATCAGGAAGAAATGGCACAGAATACTAATGTAACAATAGAGCAGGGACACAATTTAAAAAAATAAAGTTATGTATTTAGAAGCAGGGATACCTATTTAAGGTGCTGTAAAACTTTTCGGCTGCAATTTTAAATGAGGAGCTAGATAGGAGAGAATCAATCAACGAGACTGGCTATATACGTTGACTGATAACCCCTTCTTAGCTCAATTCATTTTTATTTACAAATAATACCCAATTTCCCCTGAGGCTAGTATCTGTGTGTTAAGCAACATTAGCACTTAACTTGCTACTGTAAAGTCTACTAATCTATAGTGAGTGTTCTACTAACCCTGTGAGTACTGGGTGAGATAATTGTGGTAGACACCTTACTGGCGTCTCCAACTATTCTATAAATCCTCTCATGTTTTACATGAGGGGATTTTTTTTGCCTGCAATAACGCTAATGGGCGGCTGAGATAGTATTTGTTTTTGGTTAGGCGCTTACCTTTGTATTGTAAGTATAGGGTAAGTATATTATAAGTATTGCGTATGACGCACGTGTCGCATGTGCCACATTTGTCGTATGTTTCTTGCTAAAACCATAGGTAGGACTACCGACTAAAATCCCGCCTTAATTATAATGTTTAATACCATGGTGTTGTTATATGAAAGTCAAATTATTAGCCGCAGCAATTATTCTCAGTGCATCCTCACCTAGTTTTGCCGGTGAAGATTGGAACGGGTTTTATGCTGGGGGCGCATTGGGTGTTGCATCTTTCACTTCTGACTTCAATGATCTGGATGATGACTGGGACAATCAGGGGCTAAGTGGCGATAACAGTCTTGATCTCAATGCTGGGATTTATGCGGGCATTAATTTTCAGTTGGACGCTCTTGTTTATGGTGTAGAGCTTGGCTATACCCGCTATGGTTCAAAGAGTACCGGTTTGCCAAACGCTGACGATAATGTTGTTATTGATGACAGTCAGACTACCGAGCTGGAAAGTGCCATCTCGTTGCGGGTCCGTGCGGGCCTGGCGGCAGGGAATACTCTCTTATTTTTAGCGGTAGGCCCAACCTGGGCTAAAACAAATTACAAAAGTATTTATGAGAACGTGCCTTATGCGAAAGGCGACGATACGATTCTAGGATTAACCACATCGGTTGGTATCGAACAGAAGTTCACTCCCAGTATCTCTGCAAGGCTGCAGGTTGAGCATACGGCCTTTGAAACGTCCGACTTAATTATTGAACCTGTAAATGATTATAGATACAGCCATGATGATGCGCTGACAAATGTTTCAGTAGGCGTTAGTTATAACTTCTAACCGTGCCTCTTGCTATTCGCGGCATGGATGCTGCGGTGCACTTATGCCTAAGTGTGATCCGATCTTGATTGAATAATAGGCCATGCGGTTTGTGGCTATTTATTCTACTTATTTCCCCAGATACTTGAGACCGCACGTTCATTGCCTAAAATCCCAACTACCGTAATAACTAAGCTAACAAGGCCAAAAACAACGACGGGGATGTAATAACCTGCCGAATCTGCTTCTGCTGCCATAACAGAAACCGCGGTCGATAAAATCGCAAAGATGACCCCCATAACAATTAAAATCACTCGATGAGATTTTTTGTAAACGTACTCTTCGGTACCCGATTCAAAGTTTGCTAAAATAGGAGAAAAAGCTTTACGTAATAGTTCTTTCATAGGGTTCTCTATTCTTTTAATACGATAGTGAGATGCGTTTCTTAAAATACGACTCATTTTAAATAAAATTAGGCGTCTGTTTTTAAATGTTGTTGCAAAATAGCACGAGTATCATCGCTTATGGGTTTTGAGGACTTAGTTTTATGATCAAAGTGAACCATTACTGCGCTTCCTTTTGCAGTCAGTTTGCCTTCTTGCCAAGCTTCGTGACCGACCACCATGGATGAATTACCAATTTTGATCATAAACGTGCGTATTTCTACCGGCTTGCCGAAATAAATTTCAGCTAAAAACTCTACGTCGATTTTTGCGATTATGAGGTGCCAGTCGTTGGTATCCATGCCTGGGCAAAACAGTTCAAAGAGGGGAGTTCGACTATCTTCGAACCAAATAGGCAAGACGGTGTTATTTATATGCCCTAAAGCATCAGTTTCAGCAAATTTTGGGTCTAGGGTATTGGTCCACATAGCGATTCTCTATTATCATGTCTATTTGAAAAACATGATACTGCATTGATGACTGAACAAGAACAGAACGACCAAGTTTTTATGAATCTTGCCCTTGAGCAAGGTCAACTTGCTTTTGAGTGCGAAGAAGTCCCCGTTGGTGCCGTGGTGGTATTAGCGGGGCAGGTGATTGGCCGCGGTTATAATAAACCGATTACCAGTCTAGACCCGAGTGCTCATGCTGAAATGGTTGCTTTAAGAGATGCGGCGAAGAATATTGGTAATTACCGCTTATCCGGTGCGACGCTTTACGTCACCGTAGAACCTTGCACTATGTGTGCAGGTTTATTAGTGCACTCGCGTATCGACCGTTTGGTTTATGGCACCACTGAGCCTAAATCAGGAGTCATCGAGTCGGCAATGTGTCTGTTGGACCGTCCTTTTTATAATCACAAGATTGATATTCTAGGTGGGGTGCTGGCAAAAGAGGCTTCAACCTTGATGTCGGATTTTTTTACCCTGCGACGTGCGGGTAAAAAGAAACTGAAGCAGGCCAGTAAGGCAGATCAGTAAAACGTGGCTATCTTATGCCCCTAACCGCTCTAAAAATAATAACTATAAAGATAACAGGATTCGTTTTGCGCGAAATTCCTACATCATCAAGTCATTATTCCTGATCATTGTGCACGATCTTATGATTTTTATGCTGAATTAGTCCTAAGCGGTCTAACCGTATTTTGTAGAACGATTCTTTAATACAGCATTATCGTTTAATACTACAATAATGGAGGAATAACTCTGACATTCGCCGACAACTGCATGTCTACACTGTTTAGTGCTATGTCTAAGTCAGGGTTATCATTCCAAACCAGAACATCAAAGTAGCGACGTATGTTCTGCACATAAGAGACCGGTTCGCTGCCACGGGCATAGCCATGTCGTGTTTGCTTGTAATAACGCTTCTGACTTAATAGTGGTAAATAATTCTTAACATCCATCCAGCGGTTATTATCACCACCGTCTTTTTTTGCCAGTTTACGGGCATCGGTAAGGTGACCATAGCCCACATTGTAAGCCGCTAACGCCATCCAAGTACGGTCTGGTTCATGAATACTTTCAGGTAGACGTTTGCGTAATTTAACTAAGTAATCTGCGCCGCCATCGATGCTCTGTTTTGGATCAAGGCGATTACGAACACCGAGTTCTTTTGCTGTGCGCCGAGTGAGCATCATCATGCCTCGAACACCGGTGAAGCTTTTAGCTCTTGGGTTCCAGTGGGATTCTTGATAACCCATCGCGGCCAATAAGCGCCAATCTAAATTATGGCGATCAGCTGCTTGTTGGAATAACGCGTCATATTTATCCAACTTCTTGTCTGTTTGTCTTTGGAAACGTTTGGCGCCAACATAATTAAGTTTGTCTAAGTGGCCGTAAAAACGCTCATGCACTTCCAACAATAAACCATTGGTCTGAGCATCACGGAAAAAGCTTTGAGCAACTTTGAATAAACTGCTATCTCTTGATTGAGGAAAAGCCCACGCCATCGGTTTTGCGCCTGTAAGATCAAACGCGATGGCAAGATTGGGGTAATAAGCTTGTAGCATTTCAAACTCGTTTGAATCAACAACCGTGAAGTCGACTTCACCGGTCGCGACCATTTGCAATAATTCAACGGTTTCAAAATCAGAGCTTTCTCTCCAAGTCAGTTCTGGAACCTGCTGACCTTGTATTTGTCTTAATTGGTGGGCATGGCTACTGTCTGACGTGACGACAAGTTGCCCATTGGCTAAGTCAAAAACCTCTTTAGGTCTAACGCCGCCGCGGCGGTAGATAACTTGTTGGCTCACTTGCATGTAAGGTGTGGAGAAGCGAACCCATTTATCTTTTTCTTGGGTAATGGTTAATCCAGCGGCGGCAAAGGATGCTTCATTGCGATCAATGGTTCTATAAAGATCAGCAAGACTATCGGCTTGTTTAACAACGAGATCAACGCCTAGGTAGTCTGCGAAAGCTTTGGCCAGCTCGAATTCATAACCTGTTGCGCCAACATTGTCTTCAAAATAAGTCGTAGGGCTATTACGAGTGATAACAACAATCTCGCCCTGACTGAGGATTTTTTCAACGGTACTGGGTCGGACACTGCCAGTAATGGTAAGCAGACATAATAAGGAGATAATTAATCGTGTGGTGATACGTGCGGCGTTAGTATTCATAGACTTCTCCAAATTTGTGCACCATTTTGGTGCGCTGTGTTTGTCGTTGGGCCATTCTAACGGTTTGTATTAGTAAAAAACACCCATAATGAGCGCTAAGTCACATTGCAGGGCTGGTTCTGTCAAGGAAATACCTCTAGGTTATTGAAATTAAGGGGTTATTTTAGAATGTAAAGTAGTGCAACACATTGTTTCATAATGTCTTCAATGGATAGTGGCTGTTATACACTTAAGTTTTGTGGGCAAATGTCGATTCATCAAGGGAAATAATAGTTTAATCTTAACTTTTAGTTTAATAGATGCAAACGTTGTAATAAAAGGCATATTTTTACTAGCAGCCACATTTTAGCGATCGTTTCTAGCTTTTATCGATTATTAATAGGGGGGATATTGCAGTATTTATAGTCGACTATTGGGTCTGTTTTTAACGAGCGGCTTAAAATTGAAGGAGAATCTAATGACTGTGCCAAAATCATTGCCGTTTAAGTATTCCACCCAGTGGATTATTCCCTTATAGACGCGTATTATTGCGCCCAATTTTGATCGTGTTCTCTTCCGACTTCTTGGAGCTTTTCCCAATGCTTGAATTACGTGGCGCTCCTGCGTTTTCTGATTTTCGTTTAACTAAAATGCTAGCCAAATTACAAGCGGCCGTTCCTAACGTCGCATCTGTATACGCTGAATTTATACATTTTTCAGACACCACTGCTGAATTGACTGAGCAGCAGCTAGAGATTTTAGGCAAGATCCTAAAATATGGCCCTAAAGCTGATGTTCAAGAGACCGCAGAGGGTTCCGCATTATCTTCGAGCCATTTTTACTTAGTGGTTCCTCGTATCGGCACTATCTCTCCTTGGTCGTCGAAAGCGACCGATATCGTTAATAATTGCGGTATTAAAGAAGTTGATCGGATTGAGCGTGGTACGGCTTTTTATATCAGTGCTAAAGAAGGCGAATTAAGCGCTACTGAACTTGAAACGGTACGCGGTTTGATTCACGACCGTATGGTCGAGATCGTATTAAACAATACCGCGGATGCCGAGCAGTTATTCTTGCACGCGCAGCCGCAGCCGATGAGTTCTATCGATATCATGGCCGGTGGCCGCGGCGCACTTGAGCAAGCAGATAAAGAATTGGGCATGGCACTGGCAAGTGATGAGATCGATTATTTGCTCGAGGCGTATAAAAAGTTGGGTCGTAACCCAACGGATATCGAATTGATGATGTTTGCACAGGCTAACTCAGAGCATTGTCGTCATAAAATCTTCAACGCCAGCTGGGTGATTGATGGTGAAGTGCAAGAAGAATCCTTATTCGCAATGATTAAGAATACCTACAAAAACCACAGCGTGGGTGTTTTGTCGGCGTATTCGGATAACGCGTCGGTTATCGCCGGGGCTACGGCAGGTCGTTTCTTCCCTAATAGTGAAACGCGTGGGTATTCGTATAACGAAGAGCCCATGCACATATTAATGAAGGTAGAGACGCACAATCACCCAACGGCGATTGCGCCGCATGCTGGCGCGGCAACCGGCAGCGGTGGTGAGATTCGTGATGAAGGTGCTACCGGTCGTGGTTCTAAGCCGAAAGCGGGCTTAACCGGTTTTACGGTGTCAGATTTAAAAATCCCGGGCTTCGAGCAAGACTGGGAATCGAACTATGGTAAGCCTGGGCGCATTGTTTCTGCCTTGGATATCATGCTGGAAGGTCCTTTAGGTGGCGCGGCGTTTAACAACGAATTTGGCCGTCCTAACCTATGCGGTTACTTCCGTACCTTCGAAGAAGAATATAACGGCGAAGTCCGGGGTTACCATAAGCCGATTATGATCGCGGGTGGTTATGGCAACATCCGCGACGAGCACGTATTAAAAGGTGACATCCCGGTTGGCGCTCGCTTGATTGCTTTGGGTGGCCCAGCCATGCAAATCGGTTTGGGTGGCGGCGCGGCATCAAGCATGGCTTCGGGCCAGTCGAATGAAGATTTAGATTTTGCCTCTGTTCAGCGTGAAAATCCTGAAATGGAACGTCGTTGTCAGGAAGTGATCGATCGCTGCTGGCAGATGGGTGATACCAACCCCATCGCCTTTATTCACGATGTAGGCGCGGGTGGTTTATCCAATGCGTTCCCTGAGCTTGTCAGTGATGGCGGCCGTGGTGGTAACTTTGAACTGCGTAATATTCATAACGACGAGCCGGGCATGAGCCCATTGGCGTTGTGGTGTAACGAGTCGCAAGAACGTTATGTGATGGCGGTTGCTGAAGCCGATATTGAGATCTTTGATGCTATTTGTGCGCGTGAGCGCTGCCCGTATGCCGTTGTCGGTATCGCGACGGAAGAAGATCACTTAACCGTGACCGATAGCCATTTTGGCAATACGCCCATCGATCTTCCTTTGGATGTATTGTTAGGTAAGACCCCGCGTATTCATAAAGATGTTGTGACTAAACACGGTACTGATGTTGAATTCACCGGTGCTGATTTAGATTTAGCCGATGCGGCGGAACGAATTCTTAAGTTGCCGACCGTTGCGAGTAAGAGCTTTTTGATCACCATTGGTGATCGCTCGATTACGGGTACGGTTGCGCGAGATCAGTTCGTCGGCCCTTATCAGGTGCCTGTTGCCGATTGCGCGGTCACAACGTCATCTTACGATTCTCTTGTCGGTGAAGCGATGGCGATGGGTGAACGTACCCCCATGGCCTTAATCAATGCGCCCGCTTCTGGTCGTATGTCTGTCGGTGAAGCGATTACTAACATCGCCGCGGCTAAAATTGAAAAATTATCCGATATTAAAATGTCGGCCAACTGGATGTGCGCTGCGGGCCACCCAGGTGAAGATGAAAAGCTCTACCAAACCGTAAAAGCGATTGGTATGGAGCTGTGTCCAGACTTGGATATCACGATTCCAGTGGGCAAAGATTCTATGTCGATGAAGACGGCTTGGAGTGAAGAGACCGTTGATGGCAAGACCATTGATAAAGCCGTAACCGCGCCTTTATCTGTGGTACTAACCGCGTTCGCTCCGATTACCGATGCGTCTAAGACCTTGACCCCAGAGCTTAAAACAATTGATGAGCTCACTGACCTGATCTTAATCGATCTGGGTAATGGCCAAAACCGTTTAGGTGCCTCTTGTATCGCGCAGGTTTATGGCAAAATCGGTCATACGTCGGCCGATTTGGACGACGCTGAAGATTTAGCCGCCTTCTTTGCGGTGATTCAAGGTCTGAACCAAGATGATAAAATCTTGGCATATCACGATCGCTCTGATGGTGGTTTATTCGCAACGGTTACCGAAATGGCGTTTGCCGGTCGTACCGGCGTTACGATTAAGCTGGATACCTTAGCGGATAGCGAAGCAGAATTAGCAGGCGCGTTATTTAACGAAGAATTGGGCGCAGTGCTGCAAGTGCGTCGCAGTGATGTTGAGTTTGTATTGGCTCAGCTGCAGGGTGCGGGTTTGGGTGAGATGTCTCACATCATCGGTACGTTGAATGAAGACGATCAGATTGAATTCAACTTTAACGAAGATGAAGTATTGGCGAATAGCCGCACTACGTATCAGCGTTTCTGGACGCAGACCTCTTATGAAATGCAGTCTATTCGCGATAACTCAGAGTGCGCTAAGCAAGAGTTTGATCGTTTATTAGAGACTGAAGATCCAGGTTTAAATGCTGAGCTGACGTTCGACATTAACGAAGACACTACGGCTAACTTCAGTCGTGAAGAAGGCCAGAAGCCTCGTATTGCAATCTTGCGTGAGCAAGGCGTCAACGGCCAGATCGAAATGGCTGCTGCCTTTGATCGTGCCGGTTTTGCGACCGTTGATGTCCACATGAGTGACATGCTTTCGGGCGCGGTATCGCTGCAAGACTTCCGCGGCTTAATCGCGTGTGGTGGTTTCTCTTATGGTGATGTTTTAGGTGCGGGTGAAGGTTGGGCTAAGTCGATCTTATTTAATACCACCGCGCGCGCAGAATTTGAAGGCTTCTTTAAGCGTGAAGATACCTTTGCGTTAGGGGTCTGTAACGGTTGCCAGATGCTTTCTAACTTACACGAGTTGATTCCCGGTGCTGAGCACTGGCCACACTTTGTACGTAACAAATCTGAGCAGTTCGAAGCCCGTGTTGCCTTGGTAGAAGTGCAGAAGTCTGACTCTATCTTATTACAAGGTATGGAAGGTTCTCGTATGCCAATCGCCATTGCGCACGGTGAAGGTCATGCTGAATTTGCGGATGCAGCGGATAAAGCAGCGGTTAATGCTAATGCCCAAGTAGCGCTGCGTTATGTTGATAACTACGGCCAGGTGACGGAAGCGTATCCTGCCAATCCAAACGGTTCTGTTGACGGCATTACGGGCTTAACCGCTGCGGGTGGTCGTGTAACGATTATGATGCCTCATCCAGAACGAGTATTTCGCGCGGTGCAGAACTCTTGGGTTCCGAGTGAGTGGACCGAAGAAGATGGTGCTTGGATGCGCATGTTCCGCAATGCAAGAGCTTGGTGTCAGTAATATTTAAAGGGTTTGGCTAAGTATTGATAATTGGATAGCTGAATACACCGTTAACCATATTGCTGAATAAGAAAGGCCGCTCTGATGATTCCATCGAGCGGCTTTTTTATGTCTGTTTTATGTCCTTAAATTGTATTGAATAAATAAGATATAAGTAAATTAATGGGTATTGCCCGTTTAAAATATGGTTTAAAGTAAGCGAAAATAATTAAAATACGGGCAATATAGTAAATTATGTGTATTGAATTTAAAGTGTTAAGCGCTTTTATTGCTATTTTTATATCTGGCTGTAGCGGAAACTCTGACAATCAGCGTCTGCTGCCGACGAGCGATATAAAGCGTTTTGTGGGTGTTGTAAATAATGCATCGGTAAAAGGAATTGATCTAGCGGCAATAGCCATCGGTCAGCACGGTCAATTTGTTTTAGACGAAGAAGGTGAGGTTGATGCCAGCATTAAAAAGAGTGACGACCGCGGACGGTACCGATTTAATCTTGATATCAAGGACGTTGGGCCGTATGTCTTAACGGCAAGCACACCTGAACGGACCCCTGAAACAGAATTTTTAGACATGCCAAAAGCCAGCTGTCAGTTAGTGGCGGGTTGTACTATTGATGGCAGTAATATTCTGTTCGGTGAAGATTATTCGTTAGCCTACGATTTGCAATGGTCCGCCGCCGTAGAGTCAGTATCTGATGGACAATTTATTGTTGTAAACCCTATTACAGAAATGGCAAGAGTATTAGGTTTCTCTATATTCATTAACGACCGTTTAGAGCCTGGCACTACCAAAGGTGATATACCCGCGGCAAGTTACTACAGCAATTATGGTGTTGTTAAAGGCAACTCTCAAACAGCCTCATTATTAGGCTTGGGGGATATTCTATCCATCGAACCGGTTGATATGACGCTTTTGCACGTTTTAAGCGTTGCTTCGTCGACTGCGATTCAAGAGAGTATTCGTTACGGTGCATTATTAGCCGGTTGGCAGAAATTAGAACTCGAATATAACGAAAACTTACTCGATCCAGATTTCCCTTTTCAGGCTGACGTAATATCCCAGTTCATAGCCAACAAGGGTCAGTTGTATCAAGCCGCGGCGCTTGATAATCAAATATTAACGTTAAGACAATGGTACCAAGCAGCACTGGATAATTTAGTCGCGGTTCGTGATTATCATCTAGCGCTAAACCGTGCTGTTCCAAGTGATGTCAATCTTGTAATTACTCGTTTTCAGAGTGAAATTAATGCGTTAAATGAGGGTGTATTAACGGCAGCGGTCTTTGTTATAAATACTCAATTTGTGGAAGATTATTCTGACGCGGTTATGAAAACCAAAGCGATGGTTAATTATCTGAGTAATCTGCAAAGTAATTTTGCAACAGAAGACTATAGAAAAAGCATTAAAGAGACCTCTGATTTAGTGACCGCAGAAACTCAACGTCTATCCCCTAAGCTGGATGGACTGTTCAGGAATCTTCAATTAATTCATCAGTACTATCTGTCTTGTACTCAGGGTGCTTGTGATGAGCAGAGTGTGTGGCATGGAGGAGGAAATACCTTTGTCGCCCAAGGAAGTAAGTTAACCATAGTTCAGCCCGGCGGTACAAAACTCGAACTGGCCCAAGGGTTGGTATTTGATGAGCGAAACCCTGAAGGCTCTACCCGAACCAATACCCATGATTTGTATCTTGGTGGTGCCTTTGAATTTGATGGCTTACGACTTGAGTTCTCTGAGCTTACATCTGCTAGCCGCGAAGGTATTCAAAGCAGCCTACGATTTTCATTTTCTGAGGATTTGGCCCAATTACCGCTACCTCCTGAGTTAATTGTGGGTGGAATGGGGGCTTCAGTAGATGATTCTCTGGTCCCTGATGCTATAGAATTAGTGCTGCCAAACTTTAAACTGTATGACTCTTCTCAGGTAGGTATGGCGACTGAACTATCGGTGTCTGGTGCTCTAACGGCGGTCATGATTGCTAATACGGACATAGGTGATTTTATTAAAGAACCTGAGGAAAAACGGGGTAAACGTTATAACTTGTCCAGTGTCAGAGCCGTATTAACATTTGCAGAGCGACGAGATAATGCAGCGATTTCTATAGACGCCATTGCCAGTGAAGCTTTCACGTCAGGGTCAGACTTTACGGCTTATTTTCCTGACACGGTTTATCCAACGTTTGCCGCATTTTTTAAACCCAGAGAAGGATTTAAGGTTGGCGATACTAGCTCTGCACCTTTAGTCATTAGTCGTAGAGGAGAAATGAATTTTCCTATGCTGGATGATGAGGGTGTTTTCAGTGAGGACGGCAGTACGATCAAGGTTCAATACATTGAGTTGGATTACGAAATTGGGGGCTTGGAACGTTATATTGTTTATCCAAAAGCAGCAGCTGATCAATACTGGGGGCTTATCTGTACGGCTCAGGCCGATGATGAAGATGATTTACTGGATTTTGAATACTCTAAAGTGGTTCAAAATGCAGCAGGTGAGGAGTTCAACCAAGTATTGTTAGTCTGTCCTATTCGAGATGAATATGTTGGAGCAGCCTCGACGGATGCATTTGTAAATATAATTTATGAGTTAAATAAAGATCTGTTTAATCTGCGCGACTATAACGGCCAGGGTTCGTATCGAATCGATTACCCGACTACCGCAGCAGGAACATTGAAGCCATTTATTCAAGACGCAGCTCATTACGGCAAGTTAGAGAAAGCCATTATTTTGGGGGTTGATAGCATGCGTTTGCAGTTCAAACCTCAATTTGTAAGCCCATCGGGTGCTGCTTATTTGCCAGAGTCTATCCTCGATATCAGTTTGATATGGAGAACGCATGATTTAATTGATATAAACGCCTTGCTGGCTTTTGATTCTGAGCAAGTGGTCAATAATCAAAATGGAAGTGGCCTTCCTTATTTGGCCGTTGGCAGTGATTCAGAAAGTTATTCGGTTGCTTATCGTACGGATGCCAATGGTGACGAGTCGGGTGAGTATGTTATGGCTTGGGCGGGTGTGAAATTTGTCGACGGTCCTATTAAGGGTCACAAGGTTATGCAAAAAACAGATGATGTTGATTTAAAAGAAGGTGTGTTTGCCGGCATAGGGTCTAATGTCACTTATTTACCTTATAGCCCACGTGAGCTGAGGCAGCAGGCCTTAAACGGCATTGATGGCACTCAGGCGACCGAAGAAACGTGTGGTTTTTTTGCGCGTGGAGCCGAAACACAAGCCGGTGAGGATTGTGATGCGATTGCTTATCTGACTTTTAGAGGCTTGGTGACGGGAAGCTTAAGGGAGGAGCGCGATGGCGCGTACGTTATTCGCTATATCGATGGCACTTGGCAGCTACTGGGTGTTCAATAACAGCTACTGGGTGTTCAATAACAGCTACTGGGTGTTCAATAAACGCTATCGGTGATTAAGTAATGTAAAAGCGGCCATTGAACAGTGGCCGCTTTTTTTATGCCCACTGACTTTTAAATGGACACTTAACAGCAAGTATTTATGAGCAGCTATAGAATGACGGCCATCTTTAATTTAAAATGCGGCTCCATTTTAAATTGTCTTTCGATCATGTGCTTGTAATAAGTATGTGATTCATAACTGAAAACAGGCTGCACCTTGGAAATCAATCCGATCGTCGAAACCATCAAAGACCTAAGCGCACGTACCGATATGCTTAGGGGGTATCTTTGACTACGCTCATAAAAAAGAGCGCTTAGAAGAAGTTGAACTGATACTTGGGGAGCCCTCTATTTGGGATGATCCTGAAAAAGCCCAAGATCTAGGCCGTGAACGCGCCAGCTTAGAACAGGTGGTTGAGACCATCGATAGCCTAGAGACAGGTTGTGGTGACGCCCAAGATCTATTGGACATGGCGGTTGAAGAAGACGACGAAGATGCAGTTGAAGATATCGTTGCTGAGTTGGATGTTTTAGAAGCTCAGTTAGCGAAGCTGGAATTCCGCCGTATGTTCTCTAACGAGATGGACCCGAATAACGCTTATTTAGATATTCAATCAGGTTCAGGCGGCACGGAAGCCCAAGATTGGGCAGAAATGATTTTGCGTATGTACTTACGCTGGGGTGAAGCGAAAGGCTTTAAAGTCGATTTGCTGGAAGTGACCGCTGGTGATGTTGCCGGTATTAAAGGCGCGACCATTCACTTTCAAGGTGATTATGCCTTTGGTTGGTTGCGCACCGAAACCGGTGTCCATCGTTTGGTACGTAAATCACCGTTCGATTCAAGTGGCCGTCGCCATACCTCTTTTGCCTCTGTTTTTGTCTCACCAGAAATTGATGATAACGTTGTGATCGATATTGATCCGTCGGATTTACGCATCGATGTGTATCGCTCATCGGGCGCCGGTGGTCAGCACGTCAATACCACCGAATCTGCGGTACGTATTACGCACATTCCGACCAACGTTGTGACTCAGTGTCAGAATCAGCGTTCGCAGCATAAGAACAAAGATCAAGCGATGAAGCAGTTGAAAGCCAAACTGTATGAACATGAAATGAAGATTCGTAATGCAGAATCGCAAGCACTGGAAGACTCAAAGTCCGACATCGGTTGGGGCAGTCAGATTCGTTCGTATGTATTGGACGATTCGCGTATTAAAGATTTACGTACCGGTGTAGAAAACCGAAATACCGGGGCCGTTTTAGACGGTGCCCTAGATCCATTTATTGAAGCCAGTTTGAAGAAAGGTCTCTAGTCATGACGGACAAGAATATGAGTAATGAAATTGAAAACAACACTACTGACGCAGCATTAGAAGAAAATAAACTGATTGCAGAACGCCGTAGTAAATTAGACAAACTGCGTGAAGGTTCTACTTCAAATGGTCACCCCAATGATTTTAATCGTGAACACCTTGCCGGCGATTTACAAATAGAATTTGGCGAATTAGATAAAGAAGCCTTAGCTGAGCTGGATAAGCCTATTTCGGTTGCCGGTCGTGTTATGCGTCGCGGTGGTCCATTCGTCGGTATTAAAGACGGTTCTGATTTTATCCAAATTTATGTGGGTAAGAAGCTACAGAAAGAATCGAAAGCTTGGGAAAATCTAGACATAGGCGATATCGTCGCGGCTGAAGGTCAGTTGCGTAAATCAGGTAAAGGCGAGTTGTACTGTGAAGTGATGGTCGTTGAAAACTTCCATATTCTGACTAAGTCTTTGCGTCCATTGCCGGATAAATTCCACGGCTTGGCTGATCAAGAAGTTAAGTATCGTCAGCGTTATATCGACCTGATCATGAGCGAAGAAACGCGCAATACTTTCAAGATACGCTCTGGCATCGTGAATTCTATTCGTCGTTATTTAGCCGATAGAGATTTTATGGAAGTTGAAACGCCGATGCTGCAGGTCATTCCTGGTGGCGCAACGGCTAAGCCTTTCGAAACGCATCATAATGCGTTAGACATCGGTATGTATTTACGTATCGCGCCAGAGCTTTATTTGAAGCGTTTGGTTGTCGGTGGTTTTGAGCGTGTGTTCGAAATTAACCGTAACTTCCGTAACGAAGGCCTTTCGACGCGTCATAATCCAGAGTTCACCATGATCGAGTTCTATCAGGCCTATGCCGATTACAACGATCTGATGAACATTACTGAAGACATGCTGCGCACGGCGGCTTTAGACGTATTGGGTACCACCGATATTAAGAGCACCAAGAAAGATACTGAGGGCAATGTTGTTAGCGAAACGATCTATGACTTTAGTCAGCCGTTTACGCGTTTAACCATGGCTGACGCGGTGCTTATGTATAACCCTGAGTTTGATGCGGCGGTGATTAACGATCCTGAGAATAACTTAGAGCAGATGATTGCTTATGCTCGTCAAGTGGGCATTCGTGAAGATGATAAGCAGTCTGTCTGGGGTGCGGGTAAGTGGTTGTGTGAGATTTTCGAAGAAACGGCTGAAGAGCAGTTGGATCAACCGACGTTCATCACGGCTTATCCTTGGGAAGTTTCGCCATTGGCGCGTCGTAACGATGAAAACTCGTTTGTGACGGACCGTTTTGAGTTCTTTGTGGGCGGACGTGAGTTGGCGAACGGTTTCTCTGAGCTTAACGACGCAGAAGACCAAAAGGCGCGTTTCTTGAAGCAGGTTTCTGAGAAAGATGCCGGTGATGATGAAGCCATGCATTACGACGCTGATTACATACAGGCACTAGAATACGGTATGCCTCCTACGGCGGGTGAAGGCATTGGTATTGACCGCTTGGTGATGTTGTTTACCGACAGCCCAACGATTAAAGACGTGATCTTGTTCCCACACATGCGTCCTATTGTTAAACAGGGCTAAGTTAAACAGGGCTAAGTTTTAAAAAAACGATATAGGTAGTGTAATGCAAGAGCAATTCAATATGTTTGGTCATGCGCAGGGGACTGATGAGTCAGAGTCTCCTCAAGCGCGTATTGAATTGTCTGCTGCGCACTTACCTAAAGACTGGCAGGGTTTACTAGAGGCTGAGTTCGATCAGCCTTACATGCAATCCCTGCAAGCTTTTCTTGCAGCTGAGCAAGCGCAGGGTAAAGTTATCTATCCTGCTGCAGATAAAATTTTTACCGCATTTAAGCTAACGCCTCTAGCGACGGTCAAAGTCGTGATTCTCGGGCAAGACCCTTATCACGGGCCTGATCAGGCTCATGGTTTAAGTTTTTCGGTTCCACGGCACATGAGTAAGCTGCCGCCTTCGTTAAAAAACATCTATAAAGAACTGAATACTGACTTGGGATTTCCTATTGCGACAACGGGGGATCTAACCCATTGGGCTGAACAGGGTGTCTTATTACTTAATGCCATGCTGACCGTTGAAAGGAAAAATGCAGGGTCACATCAGAAGCAAGGTTGGGAACGTTTTACCGATCGCATTATTCAACTACTTTCAGAACACTGCGATGACTTAATCTTTGTTCTTTGGGGAGCCTATGCTCAAAAGAAATCCCCTCTTATCGATGAACGTAAGCATCGAGTGCTAAAAGGCATTCACCCATCCCCTTTATCGGCTCACCGTGGTTTTTTTGGTTCTAAACCTTTTTCTCATATAAATAAGTATCTTAGCGATAACAACAAGACTGAGATTGATTGGTCTTTATAATCGATTAAGTACTGTGAACAAAAATATTGCAGATGAATCAGGTTTCACATTAAAAAAAGGCTGCTTACGGCGATGAGGGGCTAGAAATAGAACGTCATCTGAACTATGCAATTGATTGTTAAAAACTAATCCTTGGACATCATAATTAAGCAAGATTATAAAATCGCTGGGGTCATAATGAAAAGCTAAAGGGCTTTGGCTATCTCAGTTTATAGTTGTAATAATAATGTCATGAAACTGAAGTAACTTACTCTTAAATCATTTTAATGTTGAATTTTTGGGGTAAGTTATGAAGTCCAAATTCGCACCATCTTTATTGGGTGCTATCTCGTTTATTTCCGTACTCACTGTTGGACTGTCTGTAATGCAAGTGCAAGCAGGTGAAGCAGTATTCTACGTGACCGAAGAGGGTAATCCCGTTAGTGACTTAGCGATTACGGTCGATGGGGAAAAAAAATTAGTACGCAGCAACGGTTTTATTAGTTTTGATGTAGAGGCGGGCAATCACCAAGTTGAATTCAGTCAAATGGGGGTGTGGGCAGGCGATACTGAGTTCACGACGACTAAAGATCAAAACGCCGAAGTACAAGTAGAACTGGTCGCGGGAGAAGCACTGGTAGAGATAAATGTATTCGCAGATGATGAAATTGCCACTGGAACATTATCGGGTTATTTAATTTCCAGAGAAACCGATGCAGGGGTTGTCGGTGCCAAAGTAAGCTTGTCCAAAGACATCGAAACGATGACTAACCAGCAGGGTTATTTTAAATTTGAAGTCCCTCGCGGTGCTTACGAAGTCATGATTGAGCACAGTGAATACGGTCAGAAAAAAATTGGTGATTTAAGGGTTTTGGCCAATGTGGAAACGGCCGTGAATGTCGACCTAAGTATGTCAGGAGATGGTGTAATTGAAGAAGTGGTAGCAATAGGCACTTATGTTGCTAATACAGTAACGGCACAAGAGCGGGATGCGAGTGCGGTTCTTGATTCTATTGGCTCTGAGCAGTTTGCACGTTTTGGTGACTCTAATGCGGCATCTGCTTTAAAGCGTATTGCGGGTGTTGCAATTTCTGATGGTAAGTATGTGGTCGTACGTGGTTTAAACGAGCGCCATACCGCGGTTATGTTAAATGGCGCTTCTTTGCCAAGTCCTGATCCATCTCGTCGAGTTGTTCCGTTAGATATTTTTCCATCAACGATTCTTGATGGTATAGACGTTCAAAAGAACTTCACCCCTGATGTTTATGCTGATTCTTCTGGCGGTGCTGTTAAGCTTACGACGAAAAAATTCCCACAAGAGTTTGAAGGGAAAATCTCTGCTTCTTTAGGATATGTTGATGGATTAACGTTATCAGACAGAGATGTGCAGCAAAGTGAAGGTTTGGATTTTTTAGGTTTTGGCTCAGAGGATGATCGTGCTTTACCCAGTAGTAATGCTATTAATCGATTCCCTTCAAACTTTGGTACACAAGAAACATCAATCGTACCGAATACGTCTATTGAACTCAGTTTAGGAGATACTTTAGCGGATAATAACGATTATTCTATCGGTTATACCAGCTCAGTTAAATATTCTAATGAATGGTCAAAGCAAGAACGAAAAACAAACAGCTACATTTTTGAAGGTGGAAAGCTGGTTAATGATGACGAATACGAAGAAGAACGTATTTCGAATAATATTAATTTAGGTGCGGGTATTTCTCTGGGCTTGATCACCGGGAACAATGATTTTAGCAGTAATAGTATGGTTTTACGTCAAACATTAGCTGAAAATACGATGAAAGAAGGCATCGGAGGTGATCAAGATCAGGAATCAATTGGTTATAAGCTAGGTTGGTACGAACGCGAGTTCTTATTTCAGCAATTCACAGGTAATCATTATTTTCCAGACATGTTAGATACTGAAATAAAATGGCAAACTTCGTTTTCTCAAGCTTCATTAGATGCCCCTGATGAAAGAAGTTATACCTTTGAGCGAGACCCAGAAGAAGATGAATTGTACGAATTGACTTGGAGTCAAGTTGATCGAGTTTATAGCGAATTAACTGATACTAATACAGACTTTAGTGCGGACTTTTCGAGCTTAATGTTCGCAAATGATGCATTAGCAGCTCGTTTAAACTATGGATTTGGTTCATTTTCTAGAAAGCGTGATGTTGACGGAAGTCGAGTAGGATACATCGCGAATGGAAATACTAGCGTTTATGCAGGAAATTTTGATATTGATTTTATTATTGACGATGGCTCAGCCCAAGGTCGTATAGAAACTCAAGATGAAAGTGCCGAGGCCGATGATTACAACGCAACCTGGGATTTAACCAATTATTATCTATCAACCGATATTGATATGGCTGAATATTTTAATGTGTTATTCGGCGTACGTGCGGAAGTATCCGAGATGATCGTTAACACAACCGCCACAGGTAACAGTTCTGAACTCATTAGAGCCATGGTTGAAGATGACGATATTTTTCCAAGTATTTCAGCAACCTTTCATGTCTATGATGATGTTCAAATTAGAGCGGCTTATTATCAGACTAAAAACCGACCTGATTTTAGGGAATTAGCCTCTGCACAATATGTTGATCCAGACAGTGGAGATATATTCAGAGGCAACCCTCGTTTGGTGAGTGCTGAAATTGATAATATGGATCTCAGAGCTGAATGGTACTTCTCTGATAGTGAAAGTATTTCTTTGGCCTATTTTATGAAAGATTTCACTAACCCCATTGAAAAAACATTGAGTACGGGAGGCGACGTTTTCACCTTCAGAAATGGTTCTGAAGGCGTAATTTCAGGCATTGAATTAGACTTTCGTAAAGACATTGATTTTATCAATTATTCGACTTTCATTGCCGGTAATCTAGCGCTAATCGATTCAGAAGTTGAACTGGAAGTTGATACGGTTGTTAAAAAACAAGCCATGCAAGGTCAGGCAGATAAGCTTGCTAACTTACAGGTAGGTTTTGATCACTTAGCGACAGGTATTGAAGCAACATTAGTCATTAATCATCAAGGTAAATCATTGGATACCGTTGCTCCAGGTATCTTGCCCGATGTAATGAGTGAACCTAGAACAGAGGTTAACTTTAATGTTAAAAAACAAGTATTAGAAGACAGCTCGATACGACTTAAGGTCAAAAATATTACTGATGAAAAGGTCGAGCTAACTCAAGGCGGAAAGAATTACCGCAGTTATTACAAAGGTATGGAAGTCAGTATTGGCTTTGGTATGAATTTTTAATGTAGTTTTACAGTAAGAGTTTTAAGGTCGCGTATTGAAGTCGAAAAAATAATTTTTATGATTATTTATTACTTCAATACGTGGCCTTTTTTTTACATGAAATTAATAATTAATTCACAATTTTTTTTAACATAACTGTCATAAACTACCGTTACTCTTAGTTTAATAAAAAATCATTAAATTGCAGTCAAGTATGATTTTACTAAATTATATTTAAAATTTTAAAACTATAGTGAAATAGGAATGAAAATGAAAAATCGTATGGAATTTAAAAAATTAACGTTAGCTATGGCTATTGCGTCAACAACTTTATTGACTGCTTGTGGTGGCAGTAGTAGTAGCAGTGGTGGTGGTGATGTTGTGCCAACTGATGCGTCTTATCTACGTGCTAGTACTTCGGTATCTGTCGGTGACGTTTGTGCAACAGTGGGTAAGCAATCGGGCCAAGAGATTGAATTGGCGAATGGTGACTGGAAGCCATGGTGTGAACTTGAAGGCACTATTACTGAAGACGCTCAGCTAACAACTGACAATGCATACCGTTTAGTCGGTTATGTCACTGTGGGTTCTGGTGGTGTTGAACTAGAAGCTGAAGACGGCGCAACGCCTGCTGAAACTAAAACAGCTGTTCAAAGCGCGGGTGTTACCTTAACAGTCGATGCTGGTGTTAATTTCCGTTCCAGTGGTCGCGGTAGCTTAATTATTTCACGCGGTTCTGAAATTGCTGCTAACGGTACTTCTGTTGCACCCATTATCATGTCGTCACAAGATAATGGCTATGACGGTCAGGGCGAATGGGGTGGCTTAGTTATGCAAGGTTTCTCTAAAAATAATAAGTGTGGTGAAGGCTCTAACGATATTCTGTGTAATACCGCTGATGAAGCGGGTACCGGTTTCCATGGCGGCAACGATGACGCTGATAGCAGTGGTTCGGTAGAATATCTAATTGTTGCAGAGGGTGGCTATGAAGTTCAAACAGATTCTGAAGTTAATGGTATTACGCTGCACTCTGTAGGTTATGGCACGACTATCGAAAACGTTATGGTATTAAACAATGCCGATGACGGTATCGAATTCTTCGGTGGATCTGTTAACGTAAAAAATCTTATATTAATTGATAATAGTGATGAATCTTTAGATTGGGATGACGGCTATCGTGGCAACGTTCAATTCTCTTTGATACGTCAAGGTCTTAATTATGTAGGCGACCATGGTATTGAAGCTGATAACAAAGGTCGTTCAACGATTGCGACACCTACGTCTAACCCAACGATTGCAAACGTGACATTCCAGCAAGTAAATGCAACGATTGGCGAAGGCGAAGCTGCTAAAAGTGGTGCAGATGATCTTTTCCGCTTTAAAGAAGGTACGGGTGCAACGTTAGTAAACGTTGCAGCAGATGGTTATACTCAATGTGTTCGTATGGATGGAGCTGATACGGGTCAAACACAGCTGGTTACGTTAACAAACTTGATTGCTGAATGTGGTTCATACAGTGAATCTGAAAACGTATATTTAACGCTTGAGGATGGTGCCTTGGAGACAGGTATTACAGGTCAACCAACTGCTTCCACATTGATTACCTTAGGTAATGCATTCGAAGTCACGGGTGGCGTAGCTGCTGTTGATGCAATCACACCGACGAGTGCAAATGGAAGCACGGGTTTCTTTATTGAGACGAATTACGCAGGTGCAGTTGATCCAGCCGTTACAGCGTCTGAAAACGCTTGGTGGAACTGGGCTGCAGTTGCTATTCCTGCGGCATTCGAGCAACTTTAGATCAATAATCTATTGTAAGAGATAATCGTTATCTCTTTTTAATTAAGGCCACTATGTTAGTGGCCTTTTTTATTTCAAATAAAATCCTGCAAAGAATATTAAGCAGTCATATTGTCATTATTTTGAAATCTCCTTGAAG
Organism: Oleispira sp.; assembly: GCA_051275515.1. GTDB lineage: Bacteria > Pseudomonadota > Gammaproteobacteria > Pseudomonadales > Oceanobacteraceae > Oleispira. The sequence goes on from JBNMOT010000021.1 coordinate 31,626, forward strand.
TTATTTAGCCATCTATTTGTCATGTAACTTATTTGTCATATTTCTGCTTTATTGTGTTCTCATCAAATTAACAGTGTGTCATTTATTATAAGTGGCGTGTATTACTCGATCTAAAACGGTGATTATGCAATGCGTATTCAACAGCATTATTTAAAAAAATATATTGCAGGGATTCTTCT
>JBNMOT010000022.1:0-31667 GCA_051275515.1 Oleispira sp.
TTTGATGTTGACACTAAATATCAGCAATCTTGTGGCATATGCCATTCTATGGGTGTTGCTGGCGCGCCTAAAGCTTTTGACGAAGCCGCTTGGGCACCCCGCCTTGCATTAGGTATGGACGCATTAGTAGCCAGCGTTAAAAATGGTAAAAATGCAATGCCACCAAAAGGCTTGTGTAATGATTGCACTGATGACCAGTACAAAGCATTAATTACCCATATGGCTACAAGTAAATAATTAAAATTTTATAAAAACCGGACCTGACGATGAAAAAACTACTGATTAGCTTAATTGTTTCTGTTGGCCTTATCTCTACTGCACATGCAGGCGGCGATGCGGTTGCAGGAAAAGCCAAAGCAGCCACCTGTGGTGCCTGTCACGGCGCTGACGGTAATAGCTTAGTGCCTAGCTTCCCTAAAATTGCCGGTCAAGGCGAGCGTTATTTAGTGAAGCAAATCACTGAGATTAAGAATGGTGATCGTCAGGTTCCACAAATGATGGGATTTGTAATGGGGTTAAGTGACACAGATATTGCTGATATCTCTGCTTACTTTGCTAGCCAAACTGCCTCCGGCGGTGCTGCTGACCCTACGCTTGTTGAAGCCGGTAAAAAGATCTTTTTAGGCGGAAATCAAGAAACAGGCATTCCTGCTTGTATTGCATGTCACGGTCCAAATGGTAAAGGCGTTGATGCTGCAGGCTTTCCTAGCCTAGCAGGTCAGTATGACGCTTACACTGAGTCTCAGCTGAAAGCCTTTTACAGCGGTGAGCGTAATAACGATGCTAACAATGTTATGCGTGATATTGCATCGCGCATGCACATGAAAGAAATCAAAGCGGTGTCTAGCTACATACAAGGGTTGAAATAACCTACGTTAATTTTTTGACAATGTGTTTTTGAATCTCTTTTAGAACACTTAAGTGTCATAGAATGTAAAAAGCGGCTTCGGCCGCTTTTTTTTGTGACCTGAATACCTACCTATGAGGGAACCTTTATGCCACAATATTTGTCAACAACACCTACAATGACTAAATTGATCCACTAAATTAGAACCAATCGTTTCGGAGTTCCAGATGTTAGGACGTATCCTTACTAGTGCCGCCATTCTTTTTGCCAGCTTTAGCAGTATTGCCGCAGAAGGTCATGATCATAAAGAAGCCCCCATTACCGATATGAGCAAGGCTTATACTTTAATCGAACAACCACAAACGGTGCCTGCTAACGGCAAAGTGCATGTTGAAGAATTATTTTGGTATGGCTGTGGTCACTGTTTTACGTTGGAAGATCACGTCAATTCATGGGCTGCTAAACTACCCAGCGATGTAGAATTTAGTCGTATTCCTGCCATGTTCGGCAAGTCTTGGGTTATTCACGCACAACTGTATTACATGGGCGAAGTATTAGGCATTACTGAAAAATCACATGGCGATATTTTTAACGCCATTCACATTAATGGTCAGCGTCTACAACGTAAGTCTGAACAGAAAGATTTTTTTGCCGCCTACGGTGTGAGCGAAGAGGATTTTGATAAAACATATAGTTCATTCACCGTTAAAAGCCGTCTGCAACAAGGCGACAAACGCATTCGAGCGTATCGCGTAAGCGGTGTGCCCGCGATTGTGGTTAACGGTAAATATTTAGTGGATGCCAGCTCTGCAGGCGGACAACACAATATATTTAAAGTAGTTGATTACTTAATCGCACAAGAGCGTAACAAATAAGTCTCTTTTTAGGATTTCTGAATGGCGAATCATCGACTCAGCTTATCCGATTTTTTAAAGGCCTTGCCTGATCCAGACAGGGCCTCTAATCAGCTCAACCTCATTAGTTTTAATATTCAAGTAGGCATTCAAACGGCCGCGTATCATCACTACCTCACCCGAAGCTGGCAACACTTACTACCCCATAAGCGACGCATGGCAACGCTTAATCGTATTGCGGATATATTGAGGCACTTTGACATTGCGGCTATTCAGGAAGCTGATGGGGGTAGTTGGCGCAGCAATTTTATCAACCAAGTAGAACACATTGCCAAGAAAGCCGAGTTTCCTCACTGGTTTCAACAAACAAACCGGAATATGAAACCCATCGCTAAGCACAGCAATGGGTTGCTCTCTCGATTAGAACCTTATCAAGTTGAATACCATAAATTACCCGGATTATTACCTGGCAGAGGGGCGATGGTCATGAAAATAGGTCAGCAAGAACCTCTATTTATCATCGTATTGCACCTTGCATTAGGGCCCAAGACTCAAGCAGCTCAACTGGGATATATTCAAAATCTAATCGCAGAGGCTAAGCATGTCGTGATTATGGGCGATTTGAATAATCATGCCGATCACCTTCTCACCAATACGCCCTTGGCCAAATTGAATTTTCATTCAGTTGATCCACTATTGCATACTTTTCCAAGCTGGCAACCTCAGCGTGGGCTTGATCATATACTGGTCAGCGATGGTTTAAAGATTAATCAAGTGGCCGTTTTAGATACTCCCATTTCAGACCACCTGCCTATCGCAATGCAGATTCAGCTACCCAGAAAAATTATTCTTTAATTATTTAGCCTTTTAAGACTGCACTTTGCTTATATTTTTCTATACTTACTATTGTTAATACTTACATTGGTATAAGGATATGCCGCAAGCAAGCGATAATTCAAGCAAAGACACCCACAAATGGCGTGACAAATACCTAGATCTCATCGAGCAGCATGAGCAGTATGAGAAAAGCAGCGAACGTAAATACGACCAATTGCGACGAGCATTGGTGGTTGTATCTCTGCTAGCAGAGGGTCAAGCAGATAGTATCGACAAACCTCTAGCAACGTTGCGCGAAGCCATTAAACCTCAAAATGAAGGTCGCGGACTTGAATCCAGCGTGCAAGCGCTACAGGCTGAGGTGAACCACTTTGAACAGCAATGGCAGTTTCGAGCCGATGAAGTTCTACTGAGCTTACAAAATGCCTCAAAAAACTTATTACGCCTACCTTGCTCAAGTGATGAAAAACGACGCATCAAAAAAATTGTAAGCAAATCAAAGGAACACTTAAAACAGTGGTCTGGTTATGGCAAACAATTAAAAGCGTGGTCTGAATTACTATCTGACCTAACGATCGATAAAAATTCCGATATCATCCCAAAAGATAATTCCGGTGGGTTTCTCAGCCGCTTATTTCAAAGTACACCCACGATACCCTCAAACTCACTATCACCAGAAAATAAGTCTGATTTAAACAGCACGATTGAAACAATAACGCCTGCACCTCAGGAAGCATCGCTTGAAGTATTAAAACCCAAGGTCAGCTTAGCCTTGGATGGAAAAGAGAAACCAGTCTATGACCACATAGAGCAAGAAATTAGTGTCATGTTAACCAACCTACTGACTCAGTTGGTTATCCCTACGCGCTACAATGATCAATTAGACGATCTAAAAAAGACATTAACAAGCAAACTTAACGGGTATGAATTAGTGCCGCTGTTAGAGCAAGTCACTCACCTAGTCATTGATGCTTTAGGTGATGGCCAAGAAGAGTTTGAATATTTTTTACAAGGCTTAGATCAACGCCTAGAAACCATTCAGCAACTTGTAAATAATGCTTCCCACAGACAAATAAACCGCCGCGATGCTCGTTTTGTATTTGAAGGGTTGCTAGAAGGGCAGGTTGATAGCATTCTCTCGGTCGTCAATAGTGAGCATAGTCTTGGTGAATTAGGCGACAGCATTGGCGAACAGCTTGGTTTAATTATTCAGGCCATGCAGGCTTATAGTTCAGAAGAATATCATCGTGAAACCGAAATCACTGAACAGTTGCGTAATATGCAATTGAAACTAGATGATATGGTGAAATTAGCAGAATCTGCTCAGTACGCCATTGAGGAGCAACGTAAAAAAGCGATGCATGATTATCTCACTGAAATGCCAAACCGTGAAGCTTACCAGCAGCGTTTAGAGCAAGAGGTTCAGCGCATTGATCGCTATGGCGGTAAGCTGTCCCTCATGGTGTGTGACGTTGATTCATTCAAACGCATCAACGATGCCTACGGCCATTTAGCCGGTGACAAAGTGCTGAGGATCATCGCTAAATCAATGCAGAGAAACCTAAGAAGCACTGATTTCATTGCTCGTTTTGGTGGCGAGGAGTTTGTTGCACTCATGCCTGAAACCTCCACTAGGGAAGCAGAAATAGTGGCCGAGAAAATGCGAAAAAAGATTGAAGAAAGTCCATTCAATTTTAAAAAAGAACCGGTACAAATTACCGTCTCTTTTGGCATTAGCGAATTTGCTGAAGGTGAGAGTGCTGCTGACGTTTTTTCTCGTGCAGATAAAGCGTTATATGAAGCAAAAGATAAAGGCCGCAACCGAGTCCAACTAGGCTAAGTGCGTTAACTTTTTTCACCAAAGACAATCAGAGCTTACTAATGTAATAAGCCGACGGATCGTCCCCTTTGTTTCAGCACGCTAGCTTTTTTACTAACGTCTATCCTTAGCCCTGCCGTTTGGCCGCGTTTTGCAATGCAGCAATACGATCATCAAGGGGTGGGTGGCTAGAGAATAAAACTGAAAGTTTACCTTCACCGCGAATACCAAACGCCACTAACTCGCCGCTCAACTCACTGGGTTGGTCATAAGTTTCTTTCAAACGCATTAAAGCACTGGCCATCGCGGCGTGACTGGTTAATGCCGCACCCGCTTCATCTGCACGAAACTCACGACGACGACTGAACCAGGCAACAATCGTAGACGCTAGAATACCCAGCACGATCTCAGCAACAAAAGTGGTGATGTAAAACGCAATGCCTGGGCCGTGTTCATTTTTGAATAGCGCCTTATCAACAAAGTTACCAATGATACGAGCAAAGAACATAACAAACGCGTTTACCACACCTTGAATCAAGGCTAACGTGACCATGTCGCCGTTGGCGACGTGACCAATTTCGTGACCCAGTACAGCCGCTACTTCGTCTTTATTCATGCGCTGTAATAAACCCGTCGATACCGCAACCAGTGCGTTATTTTTATTCCAACCCGTCGCAAATGCATTAGGCGCATCCGATTGGAAAATCCCAACTTCAGGCATACCAATGCCGGCTTTATCAGATAACGCTTTTACGGTGCTGTATAACCACTGTTCAGAAGCATTTTGAGGCTGCTCAATTAGCTGCACACCCATGCTGCGTTTGGCCATCCATTTAGAGATAAGCAAAGAAACAAACGACCCTGCCATACCAAAGACTAAACAAAAAGCGAGTAGGTTGCTCAGGTTCAGGTTATTACCTTGCTCTAAATAACTGCCGACACCCAATAAACTCAATGTGATGCTGGCAACAGCGATCACAGCTAAGTTAGTTAATAAAAATAATACGATTCTCATCATCAGAGAATGCTCCTAAAAATTTATTAATAAGCGATTCTTCGCTCATTAGCGGATTACTGCATTAAGACTGAAAGGTGTTCGAAAATGTGTTTTTGAAACAGAGCTATATATGCCGTTTTTTAGCAGAATTTTCAACAATTAATAAACGTTTGAGCGGTTCTTTTGGTCAACAAGTGTCAGTGGTCTTTTACTTCCCTTGACACTTAAACCTTGGGTGACACTAAACTGTTGCGAATACTCATAATAACCGGAGCCGATTCAGGACGAACGCCTCGCCATGCGTTGAAAGATTCTGCCGCTTGCTCAACCAACATGCCCAGACCATCAAGCGTTACTGCTGCGTTTTTACTTTTGGCCCATTGATTAAAGACCGTCGATTCTGCACCGTACATCATGTCATAACAGGTCGTAGACTGGTCGACCACCGATGCGGGAATCGGAGGTAATTCACCACTCAAACTTGCCGACGTGCCATTAATGATTAAATCGAATCGCCCTTGTATTTCGTCAAAACCACAGCCCTTTATTCTGCCCACATCCGCAAAATCTTTGGCTAGGTTTTTGGCCTTAGAAATTGTTCTATTGGCAACGACGACCTCTAAAGGTTTCTCTTCTAACACAGGCTCTAAAATTCCGCGTACCGCGCCACCTGCTCCGAGTACCAGCACACGTTTGCCGGTAATCGCACAGCCATGATTCACAGTAATATCACGCACCATTCCAATACCATCGGTATTATCGGCATGTATTGAACCGTCTTTTCTTTTAATTAGAGTATTGACCGCACCTGCACGCAAAGCTCGAGATGAGTATGTGTCGGCGTATTGCCAAGCGTCTTCTTTAAAAGGCACCGTCACATTTAAGCCCAAACCGTTACGGAAGAAACTATTCGCTTCATGTTTGAATTTTTCCAGAGGCACTAAAATAGCTGAATAAATCAGGTCTTGCCCTGTTTGATCAGCGAAAGCACTGTGTATCTGTGGACTCTTACTATGGTTGATGGGGTTTCCCATCACCGCATATAAATCGCTCATATTTAAACCCAGTCTTTGTGCGGTAAAAAATCAGTATATAACTTAGCTTCTGGAGAACCCTCTTCAGGGCTCCAATTATAATCCCAATGCGTTACGGGCGGTAAAGACATCAAGATTGATTCAGTACGGCCATTTGATTGCAGTCCGAAAATAGTACCTCGGTCATACACCAAGTTAAATTCTACATAGCGGCCACGACGGTAGCATTGGAACTTACGCTCACGCTCACCAAACTCTGTCTCTTTACGCTTCGCCATAATAGGACAATAGGCCTGGATATAAGAGTTTGCAATCGCTTGCATAAAATCAAACGACTTGTCGAAATCAACTTCACCCTGCCAGCTATTCAAGTCATCAAAGAATAAACCACCGACTCCGCGGTTTTCATCACGATGCTTTAAATAAAAATATTCATCACACCATTTTTTATACTTCGGGTAAACCTCAGTACCAAATGGTTCGCAAGCGTTCTTGGCCGTCTGGTGCCAAGAGATGACATCTTCTTTAAAGGCATAAAAAGGCGTTAAATCAAAGCCACCGCCAAACCACCAGACAGGTTCTTCGCCTTCTTTTTCCGCCACGAACATACGCACATTCGCGTGTGAGGTAGGTACATAAGGATTACGCGGGTGAATCACAAGTGAAACCCCCATCGCTTGAAAGCTTCGACCGGCTAATTCTGGACGAACTGCAGTTGCGGAAGCGGGGAGCTGAGCGCCCCTTACATGAGAGAAGTTAACGCCACCTTTCTCGATCACCACACCTTGCTCGAGTACACGGCTTCGACCACCGCCACCTTCTTCTCGTAACCAAGATTCTTCTAGAAACTTACCACCATCTTGTTCTTCTAATGCCGCACAAATACGATCTTGTAAATCAAGCAAGAAGCTTTTAACGGCTTCAATTTCGGTGTGAGTAACTTTTTCGGTTTTAGCCGTGTCTTGGCTCATGTGTCGTGACTCTTTATCTAATCTAATATCAATGCCTATCTTACCCTTTGACCATCAAGAGTACGAATTTCTGAAGGCTTAGAATAACCGCCCAACTCACCAGGCAGGATATAACTGAGTTGATTGTTAAAGTACTTGCGCACCTCTAGAGCAGACATCGCTGCTGTAAAACCCGAAGGATTAGCGGAAGTAGAAATAATCGGCCCTACTTGCGAACATAAAGCGCGTACTTGCGGATGAAGGCTAAAGCGAACAGCAATACTGCTGTGCTTTCCGCGAACGGATTCTGGTACCGATAACTTGCAAGGCAGTATCCAAGTGACAGGATGAGGGTAATCTTGCTCAATTTGAACGATGTCTTTTTCGACTAATGGGAGTAAAAACGGCTCAATATCCGACCGCTGTGAGCACAAAACAATCATGCCTTTTTCTAACGGCCTCTGCTTTAGACGAAGAATCTCATTAATCGCGGCTTCATCTGTCCATAAACAACCCAACCCCCAGACGCCTTCGGTAGGATAAGCAATAACGCCACCCGCTTTTAAGCTGGCGATGGCTTGCTGTAAATGAATATTTTCAGAGGAATCAGACACCATAAACTCGTTCTTACTTTAGAGGACTTTCAGAATATTATAGAGGATGAACCATCATACGCACACTTCTTCTAATTTAATCGCCTTGCATAAGCTTACACCCGAACATAGCCTCCGGGGGTTTGGGCTACGTATCCTTTGAGCTCCATGAGAATTAACTGTTGAGCGACTTCTGCCACGCTAAATCCCGTGCGATTTACCAACGTATCGATTGCAGTAGGGACCACATCAAGTGCTTGATAAAGGGTTTTAGTCGACCCTTCCAGCTTGGGCCCCCGTGTGGCGCCAAAAAGATCATGTTGATTTTCGGGCGGGTTGTCTGCGCCAGCCGCTCTGGTTTCTAACGCTAAGTCGGAATTAATGAGAGTGATAATATCCGTCGCATTTTCAATTAAATGAGCGCCGTCCTTAATTAACTGGTGGCAGCCTCGACTGAGAGGATTCGTCACGGCACCGGGCAATGCAAACACTTCTCGCCCTTGCTCTGCCGCTAAACGAGCCGTGATTAACGAACCACTTTTGTAAGCTGCTTCAATAACCAAGGTTCCAAGACTCATACCACTGACGATGCGATTACGACGAGGAAAGTGCTGAGCAAGGGCTTTAATATCCGGTAAGTGTTCTGATAATAAAACGCCCCCGCTAACCACAATATCATCCGCCAAAGCCTGATGTCGCTTAGGATAAATTGCTTCTAAGCCAGAGCCTAAGACCGCGATGGTTTTACCTCGAGCAATACCCGTCAAGCTATTTAAAGCGCCTTTATGTGCTTCGCCATCAATGCCAATGGCTAGACCACTAATTACATGAAAGTCAGACGTTACAAGCTGTTGAGCGATAGTGAACGCTTGCTCACGTCCATAATGTGTGGGATTACGACTGCCCACTATCGCGATGCTGGGTTCATTCAATAATTGAGAATTACCGCGATAGAACAAGAAAATTGGCGCATCCCGCAGCGCCGCTAAAGCGTTCGGATAATGCTCATCATCAGGCATGAGTACGCCACAATCTTGCTGCTGGCACCACATTTTTATTTTTTGCCAACCGGCGGATACGAAGGGGGATAACGTGTCACCAGACTCTTTAAACTGCTGCCACGCAAACGCTAAATTAGGCTTTAGCCCCATAGAAATTAAATCTTGCGCAGAGCATTCAGACAACGCTGAACTGGATGGCAGCTGCTCTCTAATTTTATTCAGCGCGATACTGCCAATGCCTTGGGTGCTTAACAGTAACCACCAAGCTAAGAGCAACTCATCCTTGAGCATGCTATTTCCTTTTATTGTGTTCTTCTAAAGTAGGTGCCTAAAAAGACTGAGTATTAAAAAGGACTACGAACCTGATCGCCCACGTTTAATGAACGCGTTGCTTTCGTTACTAAGGCATACGATAATTTTTCGTAGACGCGAAATACCATTAACTGACCTGCTTTCTCCGATGGCAGACGAACCTCTTCTTCTTTAGTTCGATCACGCACAACGTCTCCGCGTTTCATAATATCTAATATAGAGCCTTCGCTAATGCCTTCGCGCTTACCCTTATTGATCACAATCATGCTGTATTGACCAATTTGAGTAACTCCGCCGGGAACCGATATAATGAAACCATCGATATAATCATCAGGCGCTTTTGGCTGAAAGCGCGTCACTAGCTGACGGTTTTCAGTGGTCAAAAGGCGATCACCCTCTGTAATTTGCTGACTGGTTTTAATCAGATCAAGCTTAACAATGTCTTTTTCGTTACTGATAACATTCGCTAAACCAATTTCTTTTGCTTCTAAACCAAGAATTTCTTTAGTAATAGGATCTTTATAAACAATACTTGCGCGGAAAATGCCATAAGCGTTGGCAACACCATCACTGAAATCACCACGACCATAAGCAATGCCGCCTGCACCGTTCATGATTCGACCGCCTCCCGCCGCAAGAATATAAGGAGCCGCTTCAAGCTCACCGGCTTCCACAATACGGTTATGGGTAATGAATGGCATAATCGCATCCATTGGAATGGTCGGAATCGCTGATTCAATCGGTTCAATACGAGCCGTTGGGCTCATTTTAATCGTCCGGCTTTCCACTCCTCGCTCAACGACCACGACTTTTACTTCACCCGCAATCGTCATTAGGCCAAGAATATCCCCTGGAAAGATCAAGTGTGGGTCTTTAATTTGTGAATTTTGGTACCAAATGTTGGGCCATTGCCAAGCATCGTCGGTATAACGTTCGGAGATACCCCATAATGTATCGCCCTTTTTAACGGTATATCGCTCAGGAGCGTCTGGTTTTAGCGTTAAAGCGTGACTAATAGTGCTTACTAATAGAAAAATCGCAGTAATTAGGTAACGAACTGTTTTGCTCATCCTATATTCCCTTTATCATTGACGTATAAGCCAACAGTCTTGTTTTGCCTTGATATTATTGCAGACGCTACTTAGTTAAAAGTAGCTCCATATAGTACATCTTAGCAAGTTAAGTTCCATCAGTTCTATAAGTGCATCACATCTATGGCCATATTAGAGATTTTAGAGTACCCAGATAAACGTCTGCGTACCATTGCAAAACCCGTTACAGAAGTCACGGATAACATTAGAAAAATCGTCGACGACATGTTTGATACGATGTACGAAGCTCCTGGGATCGGTCTTGCGGCCAGCCAAGTGAACGTTCATCAGCGCATCGTAACAATGGATTTATCAGACGATAAGAGTGAGCCTCTGGTATTTATTAATCCAGAAGTCACGGTCTTAGACGGTGAGTTAGAAAGCATGCAAGAAGGCTGCTTATCGGTTCCCGGCTTCTATGAAGACGTTACCCGTATTGAACACTGCCTTGTAAAAGCACTCGATCGTGATGGTAAGCCCTTCGAACTGGAAGCTCGCGGACTATTAGCCGTCTGCATTCAGCACGAACTGGATCATTTAGAAGGTAAGCTTATGGTGGATTATTTATCACCCCTAAAGCGCAACCGCATTAAGTCTAAGCTTGAAAAGCAACATAAGTTAGAAGCGCGCGCTAACCGCTAAGACTTTTATTCTAATAAGAATGAGAATGAGAATGCGAAGAGACACACCATGGACGCTCTGAATATTGTTTTTGCCGGCACACCGGATTTTGCCGCGGGTCATTTGCAGGCTTTAATCGACAGCCGACATAATGTAGTGGGCGTTTATAGCCAACCCGACCGCCCAGCAGGTCGAGGGAAAAAGCTACACCCTAGCGCGGTAAAAAAACTGGCACTAGAACATGATATTCCGGTCTATCAGCCATTGAATTTTAAGCAACCGAGTTCCATTGCAGAGCTGGAAGCGCTCAATGCCGATATCATGATTGTCGTGGCGTACGGTTTATTGCTGCCCTTGGCCGTACTTGAGGCACCTAAGATGGGTTGTCTTAACGTACATGCTTCTATTCTTCCGCGCTGGCGAGGCGCCGCACCCATTCAGCGCGCCCTTCAAGCAGATGATGCTGAAACAGGTATTACCATCATGCAAATGGATGTCGGTTTAGATACTGGCGACATGCTGAGCAAAACCATTATCGAAATCAACGCGGGTGAAACGGGCGGCAGTTTGCATGACCGTTTACTTGCAAAAGGGCCGACTGCATTACTGCAAACACTGACCCTGCTGCAAGCCGGTGAAGCCCTTGCTGAAAAACAAGATGATAAGCTCGCAAACTACGCGCATAAGCTGAGTAAAGAAGAAGCGCTGATTGACTGGCCTTTACCCGCGAAAGATATTGAATTAAGTATTCGTGCCTTTAATCCCTTTCCTTGTGCTTTTACCTTATTAGGTGATCAGCGCATTAAGGTGTGGCAAGCGATCGTACTCGAAGAGCCAACCATGTTATTGCCAGGCACGATCATTCGAGTCAGTAATGACGGCGTGGATGTTGCGACCGGGGCCGGTGTCATTCGTTTAATAAACATTCAACTTATTGGCAAAAAGGCCATGATGATCCGTGATTTTCTGAACGGTCAACCCAATTTCTTTAAGCCGCAGCACATGTTTGCGAGCCAGGCCTAATTAATACTATGTCAAGATCAACTGCTACTCCCTCTGCAGCAAAGAATATCCGCGCCACCGCTGCACGGGTATTAACGCAAGTCCAGTATGGACAATCATTAGCTCAATGCTTACCCGCAGCAGAAGAGAAAATTGAATTTGATGATATTCCTTTTTTACGCGAACTTTGCTACGGCAGTTGCCGCTGGTATTTCCGTTTAAATGCGCTCGCTAAAATGCTGCTCGAAAAACCTTTTCAAGACCATGATGAAGACTTACACCAATTATTGATTGTTGGATTGTATCAATTAGATGTTCAGAAAAAAGCGGCTCATGCGGCTATTTATGAAACCGTTGAAGCGGCGATTAGTTTAGATAAACCTTACTGCAAAGCGGTTATTAACGCCTGTTTACGCCGCTATGAACGTGAGCATGTCGCGCTTAATACACTTCTGGGGGATAACCCCGTCACACTGCATAGCCATCCAAAATGGTTAGTAAAGGCATTGAAAAAAGCGTGGCCTGATAATTATTTAGAGATTATGGAAGCTAATAACCAGCATCCTCCCTTTTGTCTACGAGTGAACCAACGTCATCATAGCCGCGAAGAATACTTAGCCTTGTTAGAGCAAGCAGGCATTCCTGCTAGCGCTGGCAAGCATGCTCAGCAAAGCATTTATCTTGATCATGCGATGAATGTTTTCGAATTACCAGGCTTCGAAGAAGGCTGGTGCAGTGTGCAGGATGAAGCGGCACAACTCGCCGCGGAATTATTAGACCCTCAAGCAGGGGACACTATTCTTGATGCCTGCGCCGCTCCTGGTGGCAAGACCTGTCATATTCTAGAAAGCGCAGCCGACCTAAAAGTGACGGCCATTGACCTCGAAGAAAAACGCTTGCTGCGGGTGACTGAAAACTTAGAGCGCTTAAACCTAGACGCCAATACCATCGCTTGTGATGCCAACGACCTAAATACTTGGTGGGATGGCGAGTTATTTGATCGTATCTTGTTAGATGCACCTTGCGCGGCCATTGGGGTTATTCGCCGTCATCCCGATATTAAACTGTTACGTCGTAAAGAAGACATCGAACAACTAGCCGATGTGCAACTCGCGCTATTAACGTCATTATGGCCTACCTTAAAACCCGGCGGTCGCTTGGTTTATGCGACCTGCTCCATAATGCCGATGGAAAACGCGGACGTCATTGATACCTTCATTCAAGCACAAAATGATGCACATCAGGACGTACAGGTTTATAGTCTTCAGGATAGACGTTGGGGAGTTGAGAGTGGCAACGGTCGACAGTTATTCCCACAAATCACAATCGAACCAAAAGATGCTGAATCTGATGAGAAAAAAGAACAAGGTCATGATGGTTTCTACTATGCGGTTCTCGAAAAAAAGAAATAGTGTGAATATGGAAAGAAACTTTTTGACAAAACGGCAGGATAGCCGTTTTGCACAGCCGCAGGCTGCCCGTCAGGATAACGTACAGGGATGTACGTTATGAAAATAATAATTTTAGGTGCTGGCCAAGTAGGCGGTACCTTGGCAGAGAACCTCGCGAACGAACAAAACGACATTACCGTTATCGATACGGATGCCCAGCGTTTGCGTGAGTTGCAAGATTTGATCGACATTAAAACGGTGGTCGGCACAGGGTCATATCCTCAAGTTTTACGGCAAGCGGGGGCTGATGATGCCGACATGCTGATTGCCGTCACCAACTCTGACGAAACGAATATGGTGGCCTGTCAGGTTGCTTATACGTTATTCCGCACGCCCACAAAAATTAGTCGTATTCGCTCAAATGCCTATTTAAAACAAAAAGAGTTATTTAAGTCTGATGCCTTTCCTATCGATGTATTGATATCTCCTGAGCAAGTTGTGACGAACTACATCAAACGTTTATTAGAATATCCGGGGACGTTGCAAGTATTAGATTTTGCCGATGAAAAAGTACAGTTAGTGGCGGTACGCGCTTATCATGGCGGCTTATTGGTAGGACAACAACTTAGAAAATTAAAAGAACACATGCCTTCTGCTGATACCAAGGTAGCTGCCATCTATCGTCGGGGTCAAGCTATTTTACCGACTGCCGATACTGTAATTGAAGTGGATGATGAGGTCTTCTTTATTGCTGCAAAAAATCATATTAAGAAAGTCATGAATGAACTGCGCCGCGAAGAAGACTCCTACAAGCGCATCTTAATTGCCGGCGGTGGCAACATTGGTTATCGATTAGCAAAAACTTTAGAAAATAAGTATCGCTTAAAATTAATTGAACATGGTAAGGGACGCGCTAAGTTTCTTAGCGAGAACTTATCAAAAACCGTGGTTCTTATGGGCAGTGCGACCGATAAAACACTGTTAGAAGAAGAGAACATCGATACCATTGATGTTTTCTGTGCTGTTACCAATGATGACGAAACCAATATCATGTCATCGATGCTGGCCAAGCGCTTAGGCGCACGCAAAGTAATGACCTTAATTAACAAAGCCGCTTATGTTGATCTAGTTCAAGGCGGGGTTATTGATATTGCAATTTCTCCACAGCAAACCACCATCGGCAGTTTATTAACCCACGTACGCCGAGGTGATATGGTGAACGTTCACTCATTACGCCGCGGTGCGGCGGAAGCGATTGAGGCCATTGCCCATGGTGATAAGTTAACGTCTAAGGTCGTTGGTCGTACTATTTCAAACATTGACCTGCCTAAAGGCACGACTATTGGTGCGATCGTTCGGGGTGACCAAGTTATTATTACCCATGAAGATATCATGGTGGAGTCAGACGACCATATCATTCTATTCGTAGTTGATAAGCGTCGAATTCCAGAAGTTGAAAGATTATTCCAAGTCGGATTAGGGTTCTTCTAAGCATGCATTTTTCTGTTATCGCCCGCGTACTAGGGCTGCTGATGATGATATTCAGCTTCACTCTGGTACCACCGATGTTAATTTCTATACTCTACCAAGACGGTACATTAGATGCTTTTTTATACGCATTATTAATTACGTTTGGTATTGGCTTCGTGGCTTGGTTACCGGTACGTAATCATAAACAAGAGCTTAAAACCCGCGATGGCTTTGTTATCACGGTATTGTTCTGGTTAGTATTGGCCTTTTCAGGCAGTTTGCCGTTATATTTAGCGGAACAACCCGCTTTAAGCTTTACTGATGCGTTTTTTGAATCTCTCTCAGGCTGGACAACAACAGGGGCAACCGTGATTACCGGCCTCGGTGATTTACCTAAATCTATTCTATGGTATCGCCAACAACTGCAATGGCTTGGCGGTATGGGTATTATTGTATTAGCCGTTGCGGTATTACCGATGCTCGGTATTGGCGGCATGCAATTATTTCGTGCAGAAACGCCCGGCCCTATTAAGGATTCAAAACTTACCCCTAGAATCACAGAAACCGCCAAAGCACTTTGGTATATTTATCTATCACTTACCATTGCCTGCGCAGCCGCTTATTGGTTCGCAGGTATGACGTTATTCGACGCGGTCGGTCATAGTTTTGCCACGGTCGCCATTGGGGGGTTTTCAACCCACGATGCATCGTTAGGTTACTTTAATAGCCCAACGATTGAAGCCATCGCAATGATCTTTATGTTAATTTCTGTATTGAACTTTGGGTTGCATTTTTATGCGTGGAAAAATAAATCCATTGTTCATTACTTTCTCGATTCTGAATTCAAATTTTTACTTTCCATTATGTTTGGTGGCGCCTTACTAACCGTGTCAGCACTTTGGTTAACCGATACGTATACGTTATCTGACTCCGTTCGCCATGGTCTATTTCAGCTGGTATCAATAGCCACAACAACGGGATTTGGTACCGCAGGCTTTGCTGAATGGCCCGTATTCTTGCCCGTTTTGTTATTTATGATGGCATTCATCGGGGGTTGTGCCGGTTCAACTGGTGGTGGTATGAAAGTGATACGTGTTCTTCTAATTTACAAGCAGGGGATTCGAGAGATACGTCGATTGATTCACCCCAGTGCGATTATTCCGGTAAAGATCAATAAGCGCACGGTAAACGATCGCGTACTTGAATCGGTCTGGGGGTTTTTCTCAGTCTATATTCTTACCTACATGGTCATGATGGTTGCACTGCTTGCCACCGGTTTAGATCACGTAACTGCTTTTTCTGCTGTCGGCGCTTGCCTCAATAATTTAGGTCCAGGTCTTGGTGAGGTTGCCGAGCATTATGGTGACATTAGTGATGTCGCTAAGTGGATATTGTCGATAACTATGCTGCTTGGGCGCTTAGAAATTTTCACCTTTCTCGTTTTGATGAGCCCTGCTTTTTGGCGTAATTAACATAATCATTTTCTGAATCATGCCTGTTTACTGAGTAACCTATTGAATAAGCCCTTAGTTAGCGCTTAGATTTGTTCAAACGAAGTTACAAAATTTTGCTAGACTTAACCTATTAGCCCGTAAAGGACGTTGATTCAGTCTTATGATTAACTTGGAAAAAGCCTTATCTGGACGACGAATTTTAATTATCGACGATCACGTTGAAGCTCGTAGTTCATTAAAGAAAATGGCGACCATTTTAGGCGGTGACAATATCGATATTGCCACTGATGGTATTGAAGCCATGGACCTTATTCATGAAAATGAATACGACATCGTCCTAGCTGATTATAATCTCGGCCGAACTAAAGATGGCCAGCAAGTTTTAGAAGAAGCCCGATTTACTCAACGCCTGCGCGCAACCTCATTATTTGTTGTAATCACCGGCGAAAACGCCATTGATATGGTCATGGGGGCTTTAGAATATGATCCAGACGGCTATATAACAAAACCTTATACGCTAAATATGCTGAAAGAACGCCTGATTCGCATTATTACGATTAAAGAGGAATTACGTCAAGTTAACAAAGCCGTTGATCTGAAGAAATATGATTTAGCGATTAAGTACTGCTTAGAAATACTCGAAAAAGAACCACGACTACGACTACCTGCCTCTCGTATTCTTGGCCAATTACTTATTCGTCAACAAAAAACCCCACTAGCGCTAAATGTTTATTCACAGCTATTAAATGAGCGTTCAATATCTTGGGCAAAATTGGGGCAAGCCATTTGTATTTTCAAACTAGGCGACCCCGACAGTGCTTTAGCCTTATTAAATCAGACTTTAGTCGATCATCCACTTTATGTGCAGTGCTACGATTGGATCGCAAAAATTTTATTAACGTTAGATAAACCTTTAGAAGCTCAGGAAGCGTTAGAAAAAGCCATCGCAATTTCACCCAAAGCCGTTTTAAGGCAAATGGAGTTAGGCCGTATAGCCTTTGATAATGGCGATATGGTAACGGCAGAACTCGCGTTTAAACATTCAATACGATTAGGCCGTTACTCTTGCCACAAGTCGGTGAAAAATTATTTGCAATTTGCGCGTTCAGCTCAAACGTTACTCAGCAATCCAAAAGCACGACACACTCAAAATAAAGCGAACGAAGCGTTTCGTGCTCTAGATGAATTAAAAAAAGACTTCTCAGGTGATATAGACTCTTTATTTGAAGCCTCTATTGTCGAAAGCAAAACTCACCTGAATATGGACAATATCGATAAGGCTCAGCGCAGTGCCAATAACGCTGAAGCATTATTAACACGTTTAAAAGATCCAAAAATAGAGTATAAGTTTCAAATGACTGATACTTTTATCGAAACCGATCTTTCAGTACAAGCGCAAAAAATAATTGATGAATTAACAGAATCGACACTTACCGATACGCAAGAAATTACGCTCAAAGAATTGAATAACGCCCTAAATGGAAGGGTGTATCAGCGTCATACAGCAAGCCTTAATGATCATGGCGTCTGGCACTTCGAACGGGGCGAGTTAGAAGACGCTGTTATAGTTTTTGACCAAGCAACTCAATACGAACAGGCAAGTACCAGTGTATTACTAAACTCTATTCAAACAAAGATTGCTATCATGGAACGCGATGATGCAGATGAAGATATTCTTAAACACGTTCGTTTATTATTCACACGTATCGGTGACATTACCAAAGATAATGAACGCTTTGAACGCTATTCACGCTTAAGCAAAACTTATGAACGCTTATGTGGGGTCTTGAAAAAATGAAAAAAGAATCAAAGTTCGATTTTTTGGTCGCCGCGTTCATGCATGATTTAAAGAATCAATTGCAATCCGTTTCTGCTCAGCAGGATATTTTGGTCAATGAACTGCCAAAAAAATATCAGCGACAACTCACCCCCATGCTGAAGCAAATCAATAAAATCAAAGACGATACCTTAAAGCTGGTTAGTCTGTTTCGCTTAGAGAATAATGATAATTTTGCCATGGATAATGCGTGGCCTAAAGATACGGCCAGTAATGCCATTGAATCCTGTCATTTGCAGTTTCCAAAATTGCATATCAATAATAGTATAAATCAGGATGCACAAGGCTTCTATAACGAACAACTTATTGAACTAGCTTTAGTGACCCTTATTACGAATAGTGCTCAAGCAGGTGCTAAACACGTCGAACTACTGTGTGAAGAAGGTGACCATCAAAGCCTCAACATCATTGTTCACGATAATGGCCCGGGTTTTAACCAAGACATTATCGACGGTTTGGCTGATACCACCAAAGCCGAAGGAACCGGTTTAGGACTGTCTTTTGTCAAGATGATCTGCCAAGCCCATGAAGGATCCAGTAAACAAGGATTTCTCTCAATCTATAACGCCGACGACGGCGCTACAGCAACCCTTTTCTTACCCTAAAACCTCCATTACTGCCCCAAGCAGCTCCTTAAACTCAGGATAAACCTAGTGCCTGTGGCGCTTTGCACTGCTATAATCGCAGCCTTTCGTATCTCCATATTTAACGCTGTTAGCATAGAAGGTCGCATCGTGTCTGAAATAGCATCTGAACAAAGCCGCCATAATGTAAAAACTTTTCAAGGCCTAATTGCCGCCTTGCAAGAGTTCTGGTCCGAGCAGGGCTGTATTATTAGCCAACCTATTGATCTAGAAGTCGGTGCAGGCACATTTCACACCTCGACTTTCTTACGCGCAATCGGCCCTGAATCTTGGAATGCCGCTTATGTTCAGCCATGTCGTCGTCCTACCGATGGCCGCTACGGTGAGAACCCAAACCGCTTGCAACACTACTACCAGTTTCAGGTAGTCATGAAGCCTTCGCCATTAGACATTCAAGAAAAATATTTAGAGTGTTTAAAAGTAATCGGCATTGATACCTTGGTTCACGATATTCGTTTCGTAGAAGATAACTGGGAATCACCGACTCTTGGCGCTTGGGGCCTTGGCTGGGAAGTCTGGTTAAACGGCATGGAAGTCACTCAGTTCACCTATTTTCAGCAAGTGGGTGGCCTAGAATGTTACCCAGTGACCGGTGAAATCACCATAGGTCTTGAACGTATCGCTATGTATTTACAAGAAGTAGATTCTATCTATGACCTTGTTTGGACGTATGGCCCTGATGGTAAAGCCGTTACTTATGGTGATGTTTTCCACCAGAACGAAGTTGAAATGTCAGCTTACAATTTTGAACATGCTGATGTTGATTTTTTATTCACGGCGTTTGATCAGCACGAAAAAGATTGTGC
Organism: Oleispira sp.; assembly: GCA_051275515.1. Classification (GTDB taxonomy): domain Bacteria; phylum Pseudomonadota; class Gammaproteobacteria; order Pseudomonadales; family Oceanobacteraceae; genus Oleispira. The sequence continues at coordinate 19,561 of JBNMOT010000022.1, forward strand.
TCGTTTGATTGAAACGGGTCTTGCGTTACCCGCTTATGAAAAAGTTTTAAAAGCATCTCACGCGTTTAACATGCTTGATGCGCGTCACGCGATCTCGGTTACCGAACGTCAGGGTTATATCTTACGTGTTCGTACTTTGGCTCGTAGTGTTGCCGAAGCGTATTTCCAATCTCGTCGTACTCTTGAATTCCCTCTAGCCCCTGAAGATCTTCGTAAAGAAGTTCTAGCGTTAGCAGCTGCTTCTGAAAAAGCAGCCGCACTGAAGTTGGAAAAAACGGCCGCTAAGCAAGCTGCAAAAGAAGCAAAGACAGGGGAGAAGAAATAATGAGCACTACAATCTCTAATACTCGTGACTTTCTTGTTGAGCTGGGTACTGAAGAACTACCACCAACACAATTGAAAAAATTATCCGATGCTTTTACTCAAGGCATCATTGCTGGTTTAAAAGACGCAGGCCTTAGCACTTCAGAAGAACATGGGGGCATCGAAGTGTTCTCGTACGCGGCTCCTCGTCGTCTTGCGGTTGTGGTTAAAAACTTAATCGAAAAACAAGAAGACCGAGATGAAGTAATCTTTGGCCCTCCGGCTAATATCGCGTTTGATGCTGACGGTAAGCCAACAAAAGCGGCGCTTGGTTTTGCTAAAAAGTCGGGCGCGAGTATTGAAGATTTAAGCGAAGAAAACGGCAAGCTAAAAATCTCTCGTCGCATCGAAGGTAAGACCACGAGTGAATTGCTTGCGGCGATTATTCAAACGTCGTTAGAAAAGTTACCGATTGCTAAGCGCATGCGTTGGGGCTCAAGCCGCATCGAATTCGTTCGTCCTGTGCAGTGGTTAATCATGTTATTTGGCAACGAAGTTGTGAATGGTGAAGTGCTTGGTCTCACCGCAGGTAATACCTCTCGTGGCCATCGATTCCATGCCAATAAAGACATTGTTATTGCTGCCCCGACTGACTACCAAGAAGCGCTACGTGCTGCTTATGTGATTGTTGATTACAACGAACGCAAAGAACTTATTAGAAGCCAGGTAGCCGCTAAAGGCATCGAGATGGGTGGCATCGCCGTTATCGATGAAGATTTATTAGACGAAGTAACAGGCTTGAATGAATGGCCAACCGCCTTAGCGGGTAACTTCGATAAAGATTTCCTGCGCGTTCCTAGTGAAGCGTTAATTTCTTCGATGAAAGAACACCAAAAATACTTCCACGTGGTGAATGCTAACGACGAGCTAAAACCTATTTTCATTACCTTGACTAACATTGAATCAAAAGATCCAAGACAAGTGATTGAAGGTAACGAAAAAGTTATTCGTCCTCGCTTAGCCGATGCGGCTTTCTTTTGGGATACCGATCGTAAAAATACGCTAGAAAGCCGTTACGAAAAACTTGATACGGTTGTTTGGGTCAACAAACTCGGAACACTTAAAGCCAAAACGGATCGCATTGAAATATTAGTCGAAAAAATTGCTACTGCAATTAATGCTGATCCTCAACTTGCACAGCGCGCGGCGAAACTGTGTAAGACCGATTTATTAACCAATATGGTTTATGAATTCAGTGACCTGCAAGGTATTGCAGGAACGTATTATGCCCAAGGCGATGGCGAACATCCGGACGTATGTGCAGCCATGCAAGAACAGTATATGCCAGCTTTCGCAGGTGACGAACTGCCCTCGACTCAAGCCGGTATCTGCGTCGCGCTGGCTGATCGTATCGATAGTCTGGTTGGTTTATTCGGTCTCGGTCAAATCCCGACGGGGTCAAAAGACCCGTTTGCTCTGCGTCGTGCCTCGCTTGGTGTGATGCGTATCTTGGTAGAAAAAGAAATCAATATCGACCTGGATCAGTTAATAGACTGGGGCATTGAATCAACTTGGGAAACAGAACCTAAATCGGAAACCAAAGCGACATTAACGGAATATCTATTAGACCGTTTCAGCGCTTGGTACAAAGACCAAGGTATAGCGACCGAAGTGTTCCAGTCAGTGCGTGCTTTAGGGCTCACGAATGCACTAGACATTAACAACCGCGTACAAGCCGTTAATGCTTTTTCTATCATGAATGAAGCACAGGCATTAGCCGCGGCTAATAAGCGTGTATCTAATATTCTTGCGAAAAACGGTGGTGATGCAGTTTCAACTGAAATCAATACGGCTTTGTTAAGCGAAGAGGCTGAAAAAGTATTGGCACAACAAGTTACTGCCAAGCAAACTGAAGTTCAACCTCTACTCGCACACGCACAATATAAAGAAGCATTAGCAGCACTTGCGGATTTACGCACAGCCGTTGATGCTTTCTTTGATAACGTAATGGTTATGGCAGACGATGAAACAGTTAAGAATAATCGCTTAGCGTTATTAAAACAGCTACAAGGTTTGTTTATTGCGATTGCCGATATTTCTTTGCTTCAGAAAAGTTAATATGAAATATTTTTTAAGTTTGATTATTAAAAATAACATAAAGCCTCCAGCAGTAAATCTGCTGGGGGCTTTTTATTTTTTCCATAACTTTAGAAATACTGTATTTAAAATAGTATTAAAATTTAGATATAAGAGTTCAAAACATTTATGAACAAGCTCATCATTCTTGATCGCGACGGTGTCATTAACCAAGACTCAGATGACTATGTAAAAAGCCTTGCAGAATGGATTCCACTCGAAGGCAGTTGTGAAGCGATTGCTGATTTATCCAAAGCGGGTTACACCATTGCAGTGGCCACTAATCAAAGTGGCTTAGCACGCGGGTTTTTTACCCTTGATGACCTTGAGACGATGCATGGTCGAATGAATGCTTTAGTTGAAGAAGCCGGTGGCGAGATTGCGACCATTAAGTATTGCCCTCACGGTCCTGATGATGCGTGTGACTGTCGTAAGCCATTACCTGGGCTCATAGATCAAATTGAAGCTGAACTCGGTATCAGTGCTGATGGCGCTTATTTTATCGGTGATTCATTGCGTGATTTGCAAGCGGGATTATCTAAGGGTTGTAAGCCTGTATTAGTCATGACCGGAAAGGGCGAAAAGACCTTACTTAAGATGCTAACAACGGAGGTTGATACTCAAATTAAGCAAGCACCGGTCTATACCGACCTTGCTCATTTTGCTCGTAAGATTATTAATGCTTAATGTATTAAAACACCATTGCCGCTACCCAAACTACGGTTAACTACGTCAGGTTGGAGTGAGTAAAAGTCGGTCGCGCAAGATAGCGGATGTATGATTTCTTTCGGTATTTCCAGGGCAGGTGTGACAGTTGTAATTCTAAACGATGAGCCGAATAGGTAGTAAGCTATTTGATGTCAGGTTAAATCAGAGGCCATTTCTACTAGGTCTATGTAACCTTGTTTACTAGCTCCTTTTTCATTTTCACAATAATGCATTGCCATCTCTATTATTGGATGCTTATCCTCAGTACTATCCCATACAACCTTAACAAACTCAGTATTCTTAGGAGGTTCAGAAAAGTAATCATAAATTACTTCAATTATTTTTGAGTCACTACTGTACGAACGTTCGTAACATTGAGTTCCATTAAACGCCATACTATAACTAGCCGTACTTCCTGGGACTTTTGTTATATGCATGGGTGACATTGATATATTAATATTTTTTTGACTTGCCCCTCTGTTCAAAAACTTAAAAATATATTTTTCTTTATCTCGTCTGCCGTTAAATTTCCATCCAGTGTAGGTTCTTGTAAGCTCCCTAAAAAGTAACGGGTCACTCAGTTTCATTCCTAACAATACAGCCGTTACAAACCAAGCATATTTATTACGGTTTTCTTCATTATTATAACAACCCCATAGTTGATCTAACCATTGTTGAACGGTGCGTAAATCAAAATCAAAGCTTTCGCACATTCCGGCTAAACTGCTAACAAGTGTTTCTTCAGAGAAAGTTAAGTTGTCGTCACAAGTTGCAAGAAGTTCTTTCGATAAGTATCCATAAAATACTTTTTGGGATTTTATAAATTCTAGAACATCTGGCTTTTTTAATGAAAAGCTGCGATTAAAAAATCTATATAGATAGCGGCTTGCATCAAAACCTTCACCATAAACTGATTTAACAGCATGTTGTAACTGCTCAGTATCTGTAGCGATTACAAATATCAAGTCCGGAATATCGAAGAGGTGTTTTACTGTCTCTAATAACTCAATCGCATACGTAGGTCGACAACGGTCCAATTCATCAATGAAGACAAACATTGGTTTTTTTAATTCTCCTTCGCTATCGCTACTAATAACTTCTTTCAACCAATTAGAAATTGTTATTTTAAACATCTGTAAGCTTTCGATTTTCTCCTGATGCTCTGAAAGGCCTATTTCTAGAGCCTTTACCGCTGCATCATTAAAGTTATCTAAGTTAAAATCATCTTCGTCAGCGACTTTATCAGCATCCACACCCGTATAGGTCTTAAGAACGCCTTTCAATAAAGCAGGGGCTAATTGCTTCATTAAACGCGCACCTGTTTTGAGCGTGGCTTTTTTATACTTTTCAGCAGAAACATTACAATTAGATTCTAATGTTTCTGTAATCGCAGATATTACTGTTAATAAGGGATCTTCAGAGAAATCATTCTTCCAAGCATCAATATAAGTAGCAGGGTGTGCGTCTTTTATTTCATGGAACCAGCGTTGTAAAAAATAGGTTTTTCCAGCTCCCCATTCCGCATTTAAATTCATAACATAACTTTCATTTTTTCGTGAAGCTAAAAAATTAGTTAAAAATTTTGCATATTTACTTCTATCTAATTTATCACATGGAATATAAATATCGGGTATGGCACCATTTACTCGCTCTTCATAAGCTTCAGTCCAATCAAAATCCATTTTAAACTCTCAAAATTTCAGTTATTAAATTATACTGCTGTTCTTTTATATCTCTAGCATTCTAAACTTACGTGTGTAAATTACAGACAAAAAAAAGAGGATACCATTGCTGGATTCCTCTTTTTAACTAACTTTATTGCTTTCTAAACGATTAGAAGTCCAAGTTCGCAACCCGCAATGCATTACTTTCAATGAACTTACGACGAGGTTCAACTTCATCACCCATTAGTGTCGTAAAAATCTGATCGGCGGCAACAGCGTCTTCGATCGTTACTTGCAGCATACGGCGGTTTTCAGGATCCATTGTAGTATCCCAAAGCTGTTCTGGGTTCATCTCACCCAGTCCTTTATAACGCTGGATGTAATGGCCTTTTCGCGCTTCGTTGAGCAACCAAGCAAGAGTCTTCTTGAAGTTCTCAATTGGCAGTACACGTTCGCCACGCTGTAGGTAAGCGCCTTCTTCAAGTACGGCTTGCAGTTCTTCACCCATGTCCGCGATTTTCTTGTAACCCGTTCCCATAAAGAATTCATAGTTGAACAAGAAATTGTGCGGAATACCGTGTTCCATCACTTCAATATTAAAGTTTGTAGTTCCGCGTTCGCTATCTTTTTCAACGACTATTTTATAGTGGCTGCCTGTACGGCCGCTTTCTGGCAATAAAGCTTGGAACTTCTCAGCCCATTCGTTTGCAAAAGATTCATTTTTAAGCTCTGTCTCAGTGATACGAGGCAGTTCCAACATAGTTTCCAACAATAAAGAAGGGTAGATGTTTGATGAGCGATCGATGACTTCTTGGGTATCATGGTACTTATGTACCAGCGTTTCGAAGGCATAATCACTGATAGCAGGCGCGTCTGGATTCGGATGCAAGGCTGATTTTTCTAAAGCAATGTGCGTTAGGTAATCAGACAAGGCTTGCTCATCTTTTAGATACTGTTCTTGCTTACCACGTTTAATTTTATACAAAGGTGGTTGGGCGATATAAATATGCCCACGTTCTACCATCACGGGCATCTGACGGAAGAAGAAGGTCAATAGCAGGGTACGAATGTGAGCACCATCGACGTCAGCATCGGTCATGATGATGATTGAGTGATAGCGAAGCTTATCGATATTAAATTCTTCGCGACCAATACCACAGCCGAGTGCTTTAATCAGTGTGCCTACTTCTACAGAAGAAAGCATCTTATCGAAGCGGGCTTTTTCTACGTTAAGTATTTTACCCTTCAACGGCAAAATAGCTTGAGTACGACGGTCTCGGCCTTGTTTAGCGCTGCCGCCTGCCGAGTCTCCTTCCACTAAGTATATTTCAGATAGCGCAGGGTCTTTCTCTTGGCAGTCAGCGAGTTTACCAGGCAGGCCTGCAATATCTAATGCGCCTTTACGACGCGTCATGTCACGCGCTTTACGGGCCGCTTCACGGGCACGGGCGGCGTCTAACATTTTACCCACAAGGTTCTTAGCTTGCTGTGGCTGTTCCAATAAGTATTCAGAAAACTTAGCTGCCAACTCTTGTTCGACAGCCGTCTTAACTTCGCTTGAAACAAGCTTATCTTTAGTCTGCGAGCTAAACTTAGGATCGGGTGCTTTAACCGATACAATTGCCGTTAAACCTTCACGAGCATCATCACCGGTCGCGTTTACCTTTTCTTTCTTACTTAGGCCTTCAGACTCTATATAGTTATTCAGTGTGCGGGTTAAGGCACCTCGGAAGCCCGCCATGTGGGTTCCGCCATCGCGCTGAGGGATATTATTGGTGTAGCAGAATACGTTTTCTTGATAGGTATCGTTCCACTGCATCGCTACTTCAACGCCAACGCCTGTTGCTTCGTGCATCGTGTTGAAATGAAACATGTCGTTAACAGTCGTCTTATTGGTATTTAGATAATCGACGAAAGACGATAGACCGCCTTCAAAAGCAAATATATCTTCACGATCACTACGATCATCTTTCAAGTGAATTTTTACACCTGAGTTCAAAAATGATAACTCACGTAAACGTTTTGCTAGTTGATCGTAATGATAAGTTGTTTGCGTGAACGTCTTATCGCTTGGCTTAAACGATACCAGTGTACCGGTCGTTTCAGAGACGCCTACTTCCTTCAGTGGGTAGTCTGGAACACCGTAACTGTATTCTTGTTCGAACATTTTACCTGCACGACGAATGGTTAGCTTAACCTTTTCCGATAGTGCGTTCACCACAGAGATACCCACACCATGGAGGCCGCCAGATACCTTATAAGAGTTATCATCAAACTTTCCGCCTGCGTGAAGGACCGTCATGATCACTTCCGCTGCTGAAATACCTTCTTCTTCGTGTATCTCAGTTGGAATACCACGACCGTTATCCGATACAGAGATTGAGTTATCAAGGTGAATCACAACTTCAATCGTATCGCAGTGGCCCGCTAATGCTTCATCGATAGAATTATCGACCACTTCGAATACCAGGTGGTGTAAGCCAGTACCATCATCCGTATCGCCAATGTACATCCCTGGGCGTTTACGTACAGCATCAAGGCCTTTTAAAACCTTAATACTCGATGAATCATAAGCTTGTTCTTCACTCATACTCTGTCCCCTAATGAGATAACTTGTACTCAATGCCGTCGCATTGGGTCGCGTAGAAATTCGAATTTATTAATTTTTACCAATACACATTCAATAATTTTTTATTGAATGTGTACTTTTTCTCACCGTTTATATTGGAGAGTCTTTTCAAATATCAGATTAATTATTTTTTTATCTAATACACTTCATTTTCTACTGTCTAATGACTTGGTTGTTGGCGGCGTTTTATCGGTGACATGGCCTTGTTCCACGTGGAACATTTTACAACCTTTAGGTTTCCATTGATCACTGATACTGCTGTGTTCAATACTAGTAATAAACACCTGACAGTCTAAATCTTCTAACAACTGACATAAAGCAAAACGATGTTTTTCATCTAACTCAGAAGCAAGATCATCTACTAGGTAGATTGTACTGCGCTCGGTTTCTTGCTGAAACAATACCCCCTGAGATAACTTGAGCGCTGCTACAACCGCTTTTTGCTGCCCACGAGACAGAACATCAGCGGCGTTTACGTTATCGACTTTAATACGGAGTTCTGCACGTTGAGGCCCTGATTGAGTATGCCCAATCTGTAAATCACGTTCACGTTGTTTCTGCAGAATATCGATTAATTCAGACTTCCTTTCCCAACCAGGATAGAAGGATAGTTGAACATCTAGATTAGCATCTAATCGACTTAATGTATGCTGAAAAACAGGCAGTAATCGCTCTATATAGGCTTTCCTTGATTCGTTTACTGAGTTTGCCGCTTTAACGAATCCTTTATCCCAAACATCCAGCCAATCAGCCTGCTGTTTCTTTAATACTGCATTCCGCTGCTGCAAGAGTTTCTTAAACTCTCTCCATTGATCTAAGAAAGAATGTTCCACGTGGAACACTCCCCAATCAATGAATTGGCGGCGCTCTTGAGGAGAGCCTGATAATAATTTAAAGGTATTAGGTTCAATTATTTGAACAGGTAACCAAGAAGAAGCTTCTGCTTGAGAGTGCAGTGATTCACCATTTAACCGAATGGCTTTGTCACCATTACGGCTGCGCCGAACACCTAAACGTGCGTTACCTAAACGATTATCTTGAATTTCAGAGAATAAAACACAATCTTCCGTATTATGTTGGATAACAGGTTTTAATAAATGATGACGAAAAGATTTTCCCGTGGCGAGTATGTGTAAAGCTTCCAATAGACTGCTTTTACCACTACCATTTTCACCATAGATAAAATTAACCCCCAGAGCGGGGGTTAAAGAGAGCGGCTCTAAGTTACGAACTCCGCTTATTTGTAAGCGCTTTATCGGCATACAAGAACTAGCATCATAAAAGGAAAATTAGTCGCTACAAACGCATTGGCATAACGACATATAACGCGTCGCTATTATCAGATTCTTCTAATAACGCGCTACTATTAGAATCAGATAAAGTGATCTTAGCCTGGTCCGTACTAATAACGCCTAATACATCTTGAAGATAACTAACGTTAAAACCAACTTCTAGGCTATCGCCTTCGTAATCTACCGCAATAGATTCTTCTGCTTCTTCTTGTTCTGGGTTATTAGCAAAGACTTGCAAGTTACCCGAATTAAGAACAATACGAACACCCCGATATTTTTCGTTAGAAAGAATCGCTGTGCGTGCAAATACTTGACGTAATTCCTGACGATCAGCCAAGATAACTTTATTACCATTTTTCGGAATTACACGGCCATAATCAGGGAATTTACCATCTACCAATTTAGAGGTAAACGTAAAGTCACCCGTTTCAGCGCGAATATGGTTCGGACTTAAAAGTAACGTTACGCTGTCTTCAGGCTCGGTAAGCAATTTGCTTAACTCTAAGATACCTTTACGCGGAACGATTAACTGCAATTGGGTTTCGGGACCGCTAGCTTCTACAATACACGTTGCTAAGCGGTGACCATCAGTAGCAACAGAACGTAACGAAGACGCGTTGACTTCAAGCAACATGCCGTTCAAATAATAACGTACATCCTGTTGAGCCATAGCAAACGCGACACGATCGATAACACGACGCAATTTCGCTTGCTCGACGGTAAAAGGTTGTTCACCATCAATCTCTTCGATATTAGGAAATTCGGTAGCCGGTAAGCTCGATAAAGTAAAACGTGAACGACCTGAACGTATGTTAATACGCTGCTCGTCTTGCTCAAACTCAATCATAGCGCCATCGGGTAATGAACGTACAATGTCCATTAGCTTTTTACCAGGAACAGTGATTTCACCTTCAAGAGTAACGTCTTCCAAAGATACTCGACCCACAAGTTCAACTTCGAGGTCGGTACCGGTGAGTGATAGTTGCTTACCTTTTACATCTAATAATATATTAGATAGTACTGGCAAGGTTTGGCGTTTTTCGACAACACCAGCAACAAGTTGTAATGGGCGCAGTAGTGCTTCCCTAGAAATTACGAACTTCATGTTTCTCCACTTTACCCATCTAGGTTGTTAGTGAGCGCATTAGGTTTTTATAATCTTCCCTAATATCCGCCATTGTTTCTTGTAATTCTTTTATCTTACGACAACCGTGTAGGACTGTCGTATGATCGCGTCCACCAAAAGCTTCACCTATTTCTGGCAAGCTATGGTTGGTTAATTCTTTGCTTAATGCCATTGCAACTTGTCTTGGACGAGCGATGGAACGAGTCCGTCGCTTAGATAACAAATCTGAGAGCTTAAGTTTATAGTATTCTGCAACAGTTCTCTGAATATTATCAATACTAACCTGTCTGTCTTGCAAGGCCAGTAAATCTTTCAAAGATTCTTTAATAAAGGGTAAAGTAATCTCACTGCCGGTAAAATGCGAGTTCGCGATAACCCGTTTCAATGCGCCTTCAAGTTCACGCACGTTAGAGCGAATCTTTTGCGCAATAAAGAAAGCTGCATCATCAGGAAGATGAACATTAGCCTGATCTGCTTTTTTTAATAGAATGGCAACACGAGTTTCTAGCTCTGGAGGCTCTACAGCAACGGTTAAACCCCAACCAAAACGACTCTTTAAACGTTCTTCTAAGCCATTAATTTCACGTGGATAACGATCACACGTTAAAATCATCTGCTGGCCACCTTCCAATAATGCATTAAAAGTATGGAAAAACTCTTCTTGAGAACGTTCTTTTCCAGCAAAAAATTGAATGTCATCAATTAATAGTGCATCAAGACTGCGATAGAAGCGCTTAAATTCGTTAATAGCGTTTAACTGTAGTGCTTTTACCATATCCTGAACAAAACGTTCTGAGTGTACATACAGGACCTGAGAATTAATATCTTTCTGCTGCATGTGATTACCAACTGCATGCATCAAGTGAGTTTTACCTAAACCAACACCACCATATATAAATAGAGGATTATAGGAACCACCGGCATTCTCGGCGACCTGCTGAGCAGCAGCATGAGCCAGCTGGTTGGATTTACCTTCTACGAAAGTATCAAAGGTAAAAGTCTTATTAAGAAAACTTTGATGTTGAATACCGCCTTCGACTTGAACATCACGTCTACCAGTGGGTCTAGCACTGGATGAACCAAAACCTGGAAACGATGAATTAGCCGCCGCTCTATTACTTCTATTAACCGGAAGTGTCACTTGCTCTATATCGAGAGAACCTTGCATCGGCGCATTACTATCTTCTTCTAATTCATCCATCACAAATGAGGGCTTTCTATTGATAGAAGACGTTTTTAAAGGCGCAGGTTTTTTTATCGGTAATTTAGGCATGGAACTTGGAACAGGCTTAGCTTTTGCTAAGCCTATAGTGACTTCAACTTCGATCATAAGACCATCGTTAATTTCACAAACAATTTCATGGATTCGGTGAAGATATTTATCCATCACCCAGTCTTTGACAAAACGGTTAGGTGCACGCAGTACAATACTGTCTCCTTCTGCTTCAACTTGCAGTGGACGTATCCATGTATTGTATTGCTGTGATGGCAATTCATCTTGCAAGTAATCCAAACAACGGTTCCAGAGCGCCTCAGCCACCTAACATCATTCCTTAAAAAAGATAAAACAAATAATTTAAGTCAACATTCTAACCTAAAAAGGTGAAAGTTATCCACAAATAACCATTCAAAGCCTCATTAAAAGGTGGAATACATGTGTGGATAACCAAGTAGGAGTTCAAAATGAAATGTTAATAAATAACCCTCACAAAATAGCCCTGTGTAAAACTCGATACTTATACACTGCTTTTCCTCAACCAATACCCAAGCTGAGAGTTGCTTAAACATAACTTATATTTACGGTAAGTTATTGTTTAATATAATATTTTTATGGTTATCAACCGAAATTAAGCTACGTAATAATAGTAATAAGAATAAGTAAAACATTACTTAAATACATAAGAACATAAACATTAAATAAATAAACTTTGAAAACAATAATTAAGTACACAAAAATATTCGGCCTAACGATTGAATTAAATACAAATTATCATTGCGTCATGATCAATATTTCAATACAATCTCGGCCTAATTTTTAAACCCTAAATCTACATCTTGTGTGGATCGGATGAGTAATTCCTATGAAACGTACATTTCAACCAAGCGTATTGAAGCGTAAGCGCAACCACGGTTTCCGTGCTCGTATGGCAACCAAGAGCGGTCGTCAGATTATCTCTGCACGTCGTGCCAAAGGCCGTACGAAGTTATCAGCTTAATATCGCTTTAGTCAGCGTATGAATACTTTTGAT
>JBNMOT010000023.1:0-31623 GCA_051275515.1 Oleispira sp.
TGAATATTATTATCGTCGGTAAACGGCATGGACAATCGAAGACATACTCACTAGGACCTGTAGCTCGCTTTTTGCTGCTTACATCTATCTGTGTGTTGCCGTTTGCTATGGGCGCGACGGGGTATTTATTAGCTGCACATCTAGCGGATAAAGGGCTATTAGATCCTGTTGCTGCAAAGGCATGGGAAAAAGATTTAGATGATCAGCGTCAAGAATTACAGGAAATTCGTCAGCATGCTGATCAAGAGCTCGATGGTTTAACCCTTCGCTTAGCTGAATTGCAAGCCAAGTTATTACGCATTGATGCACTCGGCGAACGATTAATAGATATCACCAAAATTAATGGTGATGAATTCGATTTTTCCTCAGCCCCTGCTGTGGGTGGCCCAGGCACGCTGGGTGAAACTTACCAAGCGCCCGAAATTCAATCTGTCTTAGATAAATTAGCCTCACGAATTGACCGACGTGAACAGCAGCTAGAAGTTCTCGATGATCTGCTTTTAGCCAACAAAATTAAAACAGATACCTTCGTTGCAGGTCGTCCTATCAAACGAGGCTGGATGTCATCTCGTTATGGTAAGCGTACTGATCCTTTTAATGGTCGCTTAGCTTGGCATGCGGGAGTGGATTTCGCGGGTAAGCAAGGGTCTGATGTAATCGCGGTTGCTTCAGGTATTGTTACTTGGGCCAGCGATCGCTATGGCTATGGTAAATTGGTCGAGATCAATCATGGCAATGGGTATAAAACTCGCTATGCTCACGGCGCTGAAATTAAAGTAAAACTGGGTGACGTTGTTCGTAAAGGCGACGTCGTTGCCGCAATGGGAAGCAGTGGCCGCTCTACCGGCCCTCATGTTCATTTTGAAGTTTATAAAAACGGTCGCACTGTCGATCCGGCAGCCTACTTACACCGCACTTTGCGCTAAATCTTTGTAATACTTCACTTTTTTGATATAAATATAGTGAAAGCCTTGTCTAATGCGCCTATCAGCGGTTAGTCTTCAGGGATCTTTCTCGCTGTCTCTATTTTTTGGGTTTTAAAAACAATAATCATGATCGGTAATCTATTTAGTAAAATTTTTGGTAGCAAAAACGACCGCGAATTAAAGCGGATGGGCAAAGTTGTTGTTAAAATCAACGCTCTCGAAGAATCATTAGCGGCCCTTTCAGACAGTGAATTACAGGCAAAAACACCTGAATTCAAACAAAAGTTAGCGGATGGTGCTGCTTTAGATGATATTTTGCCTGAAGCTTTCGCAGTCTGTAGAGAAGCCAGTAAGCGTGTTATGAAAATGCGCCACTTTGATGTCCAGCTGATCGGTGGTATGACCTTGCATGAAGGTAATATCGCAGAGATGAAAACGGGTGAAGGTAAAACCTTAGTGGGAACTTTGGCGACATACCTAAATGGTCTGACGGGTAAGGGTGTTCATATTGTTACCGTAAACGATTACTTAGCAAGTCGTGATGCAGAGTGGATGCGCCCACTGTATGAATATTTAGGTTTGACACTAGGTGTCGTTGTTCCTGGATTAGATCCTGACAGTAAACGTGCTCAGTACGCTTGTGATATCACTTACGGCACAAACAACGAATTTGGTTTTGATTATTTACGTGACAATATGGCGTTTTCCTCGTCTGAGAAAGCGCAGCGTGAATTGAACTTTGCCATTGTGGATGAAGTTGATTCCATCTTAATTGATGAGGCTCGAACGCCGCTTATTATTTCTGGCCCTGCAGAAGATAGTTCTGCTTTGTACAAAAAGATGAATATATTAATTCCTCAGTTAACTCAGCAGATTGAAGCTGAGGAAGGCAAGGAAGAGAAGCCAGGGCATTATATTCTTGATGAAAAGCAACGTTCTATAGAGCTGACTGAGTCTGGTCATGAATACGTAGAAGATATGTTGGCGCAAGAAGGCGTTTTGAAAGAAGGTGAGAGTCTTTATTCATCGTCTAATTTAACGCTTTTACATCATGTTAACTCGGCGCTACGAGCTCATGTGATCTATCAGAAAAATGTTGATTACATCATTCAAAATAATCAGATTGTTATCGTTGATGAGCACACTGGCCGCACGATGGCAGGACGTCGTTGGGGTGAAGGTTTACACCAAGCGATCGAAGCCAAAGAAGGCGTTAATATTCAGGCTGAAAGCCAAACATTAGCATCGACTACGTTCCAAAATTTCTTCCGTTTGTATAATAAGTTAAGTGGAATGACGGGTACGGCTGATACTGAAGCATTTGAATTTCATCAAATTTATAATTTGGCCGTCGTGGCAATACCGACTAACCGTGAGGTTAAGCGTATTGATTATAATGATTTAGTGTTCTTAACTCAGGCTGAGAAGTACGAAGCAGTGATTGAGGAAGTTCGTGAAGTCGTTGCACAAAAACGTCCTGTTTTAGTGGGTACGGCATCCATTGAAACGTCAGAGCTTTTATCGGCTGCATTAACCAAAGCAAAAGTAGAGCACAGCGTATTAAACGCTAAGCAACACGAAAAAGAAGCACAGATTATTGCTCAGGCTGGCGCTGCAGGATCGATTACAATTGCTACAAACATGGCTGGCCGTGGCACCGATATTGTATTGGGAGGTAATTGGGAAGTTGAAGTTACTGCGTTAGATAATCCCACAGAACAGCAAATTGCTGACATCAAAACCGTTTGGCAAAAACGCCATGACGATGTGTTGGCTGCAGGTGGTTTGCACATTATTGCGACCGAGCGTCATGAATCGCGCCGTATCGATAATCAGTTACGTGGTCGTGCAGGTCGTCAGGGTGACGCCGGTTCTTCTCGTTTCTTCTTATCGTTAGAAGATACTTTAATGCGTATTTTTATGTCGGATCGTATCCGCAATATGATGAAAGCGTTAGGGATGGAGAAAGGCGAATCCATTGAGCACCGCATGGTGAGTAATGCGATTGAAAAAGCCCAGCGTAAAGTGGAAGGTCGTAACTTTGATATTCGTAAACAGCTTTTAGAATACGATGATGTGGCCAATGATCAGCGCCGTGTTATTTATGACCAACGTAATGATATTATGGCTTCGGACGATATTTCCGATGTGGTTGCTAATATTCGCCATGATGTATTACAAGAAGCGATTGATAATCATATTCCGCGTCAAAGCTTAGAAGAGCAGTGGGATATACCAGGTCTTGAAGCAGAGCTAACCTCTGAATTTGATTTGAGTTTACCGTTGCAGCAATGGTTAGAAGAAGACGATAAGCTCTATGAAGAGAACTTGCGTGAACGTATTACAACAGCTCTTAACGAGGCTTATAAAGCGAAAGAGGATTCTGTTGAATCAGTCACTGATCAACCAAATCCATTACGTATGTTTGAGAAGCAGGTCATGCTGCAGATCGTTGATAATCTTTGGAAAGAACACTTAGCGACCATGGATCACTTGCGTCAGGGTATTCATTTGCGCGGCTATGCTCAAAAGAACCCAAAGCAGGAATATAAGCGTGAAGCGTTTGAATTGTTTCAAGAGTTGTTGGAAAACATGAAGCGTGAAAGCATTCGCATTCTTTCTCATGTAAAAGTACGCCAAGAAGAAGACGTGCGTGAGATGGAAGAGCAGCGTCGCGCTCAGGCAGAGGCTCTAGCATCACAGTCTAGCTATAAGCACGAGTCCGCTCAAAGTATGACTGCAGAGAATGCTGAAAAGGGTGACAAAGCAGAAACAGCAGAACAGGCTCAACCTTTTGTTCGAGAAGATAAAAAGATTGGTCGTAATGAACCTTGCCCTTGCGCCTCAGGTAAAAAGTACAAGCAGTGTCATGGCAAGCTGACTGCCTAAGCAACGCTAGCGAGATAGTAAAATAGGGCAGCTTAGGCTGCCCTTTTTTTGTGCTAGGTTTTATTAGCTAATTGTTATGAAAGATTAAAATAATGCAGGTAAAATAACATCAATAGTAATTTAACAGTGTGAGAACACCATGGCTGTCGGTTTAGAAGTATTAAAAAATTATCACCCAGTAAAGGGTATTCGTATTGGCATTGCTCAAGCGGGCATTAAATATGAAGGTCGTAATGACTTAGTGATTTTTGAACTCGCTAAAGGCAGTCGAGTTAGTGGTGTCTTTACCCTAAATGCCTTTTGTGCGGCCCCTGTTCAAGTTGCAAAGAAACATTTAACCGCAGCGGATGCGCGTTATCTGGTTATTAACACGGGTAACGCAAACGCAGGTACTGGTCCACAAGGTATGAGCGATGCGTTAGCAACGTGTGAGCAGCTGGCAAGGTTGACGGGGGTTACGGCGAGTCAAATTTTACCTTTTTCAACCGGGGTTATTGGCGAATCATTACCTATGGTTAAATTGCTCGCAGGATTAGCGCCAGCACTAAACACATTGTCGGCGGATGCCTGGCCTTCTGCAGCTGCAGGTATTATGACAACGGATACCTTACCAAAAGGCTATAGCCAACAAGTTGAAGTCGCTAATAATGTAACCCGTAAAACTGACACCATGACCATTTCAGGTATCTCCAAAGGTGCAGGAATGATCATGCCAAACATGGCAACCATGCTGGCTTACCTCACTACCGATGCTGTGATTGCGAAGCCATTATTGGATGTGATGTGCAAAGAACTGGCGGATAAATCGTTTAATCGGGTCACGATTGATGGCGACACATCCACTAACGATTCTTGTGTGTTAATTGCCACGGCACAAGCTGACATGGCAGAAATCAGCAGCAAAGATGATCCACGTTACGCTGCTGTCTTTGATGCTCTGCTAGAGGCCTTTATGGTGCTTTCTCACGCGATTGTTCGTGATGGTGAAGGGGCAACTAAGTTTGTCACGATAGAAGTTCAAAAAGCTGCCAGTGTACAAGAAGCCTTAGACGTTGCTTATACCGTTGCCCACTCACCCTTGGTTAAAACCGCGTTGTTTGCTTGTGATGCCAACTGGGGTCGTATTTTAGCCGCAGTCGGTCGTGCAGGTGTCAATAATATGGTTTTAGACGATATCGATATCTACCTTGATGATGTTTGTATCGTAGAGAGTGGCGCCCGTGCGGCAAGTTATACTGAAGAAGCCGGCGCCGCGATATTTGCTCAGCCAGAAATCACTATTAGTATTCGACTCGGTCGTGGTGATGTTAGCGAGCGCGTTTGGACAACCGATCTTTCACATGAATATGTCAGCATCAATGCTGACTACCGTTCTTAAGTTACTGCTGCGATGAAGAAATTCGTTCATGTTGCTGTTGGAGTGATTTTTGATTGTGCTGCCCATCACAATGCTGTTCTAGATGATGGTCTAAATTGCGATATCGATAGCGCAAAAATTCTGATCGCTAAACGAGCAGATCATCAGCATCAGGGGGGGGTGTGGGAATTCCCTGGTGGCAAGGTGGAGACGGGTGAAAGTGCCCAAGTCGCTTTGCAACGTGAGCTGGAAGAAGAGCTTGGCTTGCAATCATCGATTGATGATATGTGCCCGTTAATCACTATTCCGTTTCACTATCCAGATAAGTCTGTTTTGCTTGATGTCTGGGCTGTCTACAATGCTTCAGCGTTTAAAGAATCTGTGGGTAAAGAAGGCCAGCCGCTAGTTTGGGTTGAGCAGACTGAGCTGGCTGATTATGAATTTCCAGCGGCCAATAAAGCCATTATCGATGCTTTGTTATTACCGAAAATGATCGCAATCAGTCAAGATAATACAAGCCCTGACAGTATTTTAAGTCAGGTGGCGAAGACATTAAAAAACCATACGAATATTTGGATTCAGCTACGAGCACCAAGTTTAGACCAGCTACAATATACTCAGCTTGCCATGAAGCTCTATGGCATTTGTCATGAAGCAGACAGTAAGCTCATTTGGAACTGTCCACTCGATTGGTATCAGGTTGCTTTTGCCGACGGCTTACATCTTTCGAATCGTAATCTAAACGCAGTGATGATGAATACAAATGAGCGCTTAATTCCTGCTAATCAATGGTTGAGCACCGCTTGTCACAATCTACCAGAGCTAGAAGCAGCCCAAGGGATAGTTGATTACGTACTGGTATCGCCGGTACATGAAACTAAGACTCACCCGAACGCAAATGCGTTGACTTGGTCAGGCTTTAAAGTGATTACCGATCAAGCTCGAATCCCTTGTTATGCATTGGGTGGCATGGGCCTATCAGATTTTGAACACTGCATTCAATCAGGCGGTCAGGGAATAGCTGGTATCAGTGGCTTTTTGGTTGAAGAACAAATATAAAGAGTAATTATAAAGAGTAAACGTGGTTAAGAGGAAATATTATGAAAGTTAAATGCCCAACGTGCAGTAAAGAGGTTGTCTGGTCTGTTGAAGCCAAAAATCGCCCATTTTGCAGTCATCGCTGCAAACTGATTGATTTAGGCGCTTGGGCCGATGGCAGTCATGCCATACCCGGAAAAACAGTCGAAGAGGAAATGATGTCTCAGCAGTGGGAAATAGAGCAACAAAATGCTGAGCTGCATTAGCGTTTCTAATTCTCAGTGTCTACCGAGCTTTAGCAATTCCTGATGCAAGGATTCTACCCTAGCATCTAGGGTCTTCAGTGGCAGGCTGTTATCGATTACCCAATGGGCATGAGTTAAACGTTTCTCCCTAGGAATCTGGGCTGCAATAATGCGTTTTACTTGCAGGGCATCGTTGTTATCACGCGAGCAGGTTCGCTCAATTTGGATCGCTTCGGGTACATCAACTACGATCACCTTATTGACTAAGGCGGCTTGCTTGCTTTCGATTAATAGCGGAGACGCAAGTATCGTATAAGCAGAAGATGAGCGTGCGAGATCTCGAATGATTTCATCGCGAATTCTTGGGTGGGTAAACGCTTCTAGCTGTTTACGCTTTGCCTCATCAGCAAAGACCTGTTCGCGTAACCACGCTCGATTTAAGGTTTGGTCTTCTAATAAAACATCCTCACCAAAGAATTCTTTAATGTCATTCCAAGCAGGTTGATGAGGAGCAACAACCGTACGTGCTGCAATATCAGCATCGACAACATGAATACCTAATGCTTTAAAGCGATCACTGACCGCTGTTTTGCCACTGCCAATGCCACC
Organism: Oleispira sp.; assembly: GCA_051275515.1. Lineage (GTDB taxonomy): Bacteria > Pseudomonadota > Gammaproteobacteria > Pseudomonadales > Oceanobacteraceae > Oleispira. Next base: position 7,065 of record JBNMOT010000023.1, read on the forward strand.
CGTTAAACCGATAATCATGTGTTATTAAATCCTAAATTCTGGCTGCGAAGTTTAATTATGAGTTCAATTATTAGTTTGATTCTGTTAAACCGCAGGTAAATACCATTCCATAATTTCATCACCCCACATCGCTGCAATCCAACCCGCTGCGGCTAAGTAAGGTCCAAAGGGAATAGGGATGTTTTTATCGCGGCCTAATATTATGATGCCAGCAATGCCCACGACGGCGCCCACTAGTGACGATAATAAAATAATCATGGGCAAAAACTGCCAGCCAAACCAAGCGCCTAATGCGGCTAACAATTTGAAATCGCCAAAACCCATGCCCTCTTTACCGGTGGCGAGTTTAAATAACCAATACACTGACCAGAGTGATAAATACCCGGCCATCGCGCCGATGACAGCGCTTTGAAGGTCTACAAAGGTATGATCAATATTCAGTAATAACCCCAACCACATCAACGATAACGTCATGGTATCGGGTAAAATTTGGTGATCGATATCAATCATACTCATCGCTACCAAAGACCAGGTAAATACCAGCATGGCGGCTAATTGAATAGAAAAGGGAAATTTTACCAACAATGCCAAGCTTAATAAGCCTGTCGCCAATTCCACTAAGGGATATCGAATAGAAATTTTTGTCTCTTTACCCTTCTCAGCACAGCCAGAACACCTACCTCTTAATAGCACATAGCTAATAAGAGGAATATTTTGCCAAGCTTTCACGGGGCTATGGCAGCGTGGGCAATGTGAAGCGGGCTTAGAAAGCGTATAAGGCGACTCTAGGTCCTTTAGGGCACTGTGTTTGGGTAGGTCATGGGCTAAGTCTTTACTGTCAATCAGCCAGCTGCGAAACAGCATGATCGGGTAGCGTAAAATAACGACATTAAGAAAACTACCGATTAATAGCGATAGAATAAGAATAACGATAGGCAGGGCATAAGGCTGGTATTGCAGATAGTGCGCAACATCTGCAAATGAGGCCAGTTGCGCACTAACAGTAGAAAAAATCATTAGATGGCTTTACCCATTTCGAAAATCGGTAAGTACATCGCGACAATCATGCCCCCAATAACCACACCTAAGAAAGACATCACTAACGGTTCCATTAATGCGGTTAAGTTATCAACGGCGTTATCAACTTCATCTTCAAAATAATCGGCGGCTTTTGAAAGCATGGTATCAAGGGCACCGGATTCTTCTCCAATACTGGTCATTTGTACGACCATATTCGGGAAAACACCGGTTGATTTCATCGCAAAGTGCATTTGTTGTCCTTGAGATACCTCATCACGAACGGTTAATACCGCTTTGCGGTATACCGAATTTCCGACGGCGCCCGCAACCGATTCTAATGCTTCAACTAGGGGAACGCCCGCCGCAAAGGTGGTCGATAATACTCGTGCGAAACGAGCAATAGCGGCTTTCATGATCAAATCGCCAAAAACAGGGGCTTTTAACAAACCAGCTTCAAATTTATCTTTAAACGCGGGGGACCTTGCTAATGCTTGTTTTAAACCCACAACAAAGCTCACAATGACCGCGACCATTACCCACCAATACGCTTGAGTCCATTCAGAGATAGCGACAACCATTTGTGTGGGGGCGGGTAATTCAGAGCCGAAACTCTTAAACATAGATTCAAAGGTGGGTACTACTTTTACTAACAAAATAACGGTCACGATAGAAGCAATGGCTAGTGTCACTGCCGGATACATCATTGCTTTTTTTATTTTTGCTTTAAGTGCTTCTGTTTTTTCTTTATAGATAGCCACTTTATCAAGCATTTGCTCTAACGCACCTGACTGTTCGCCTGATTCAATTAGATTACAAAATAACTCATCAAAATGCTTAGGGTGTTTTTTTAAGGCCGATGCGAAGTCATTACCTGCAGAAACATCATCACGCACCTGAGCAATTAATTCTTTCATTGCCGGGTTATCAACACCATCGCCCACAATATCGAAAGACTGAACCAGCGGCACGCCCGCTTTCATCATAGTGGCCATTTGTCGGGTGAAGAAAGTAATGTCTAATGCGGTTATTTTTTTACTACCGCCAAAACTGAATAATGATTTAGTTTTCTTTTTTACTTTACCAGGCTTAACACCTTGTTTGCGTAATTGAGCTTTAACGGTTGCCAAGTTAGTGCCAGAGATATCTCCCTTGACCTTTTGTCCTTTTCGGTTAGTCCCTTCCCATTCAAAAGCTATGGATCTTTTTTTCTGATCTTTGGCCATTTTATATTCCGCTTTCACTCTTTAAAGTCGCTAGATATATCAATCTGATGTGACTCGGTTGGCTTCTTCAAGGCTAGTAACGCCTTGGGCGACTTTTTGTAATGCCGATGTCCGTAAGTTATTAAAGCCTTCTGCTTTTGCGACCGCTGCAATTTCTAAAGAATTGCCATCGTCCATAATAATTCTAGACAGCGCAGGAGTGATCTTTACTACTTCGTAAATACCGACTCGACCTTTGTAACCTTTATTGCAAACATCACAGCCTTTCGCTTGGAAAAATTGTCCATTAGCAATTAATTCTTCAGGCATGCCACTGTCTAATAAAACTTGTTTTGGTATGTCGGCAGGTTGCTTACAAGCGCTGCATAAACGTCGACCTAGACGCTGGGCAATAATAAGACTAACGGAGGTTGCAATGTTAAACGAGGGTACGCCCATATTCGCTAAACGTGTCAGAGTTTCTGGTGCACTATTGGTGTGTAAGGTTGATAAAACCAAGTGACCCGTTTGCGCCGCTTTAATCGCAATGGACGCGGTATCTAAATCTCGAATTTCACCAACCATAATAATATCAGGGTCTTGACGCAAGAATGAGCGCAATGCCTCACCAAAATCTAAACCGACCTTGTGATTTACGTTTACTTGGTTAATCCCTTCAAGGTTAATTTCAACGGGGTCTTCCGCCGTAGAAATGTTTGTTTCTTCGGTATTAAGAATATTTAAACCCGTATAAAGAGAAACTGTTTTCCCCGAGCCTGTCGGCCCAGTTACTAGAATCATGCCTTGAGGCTGGGCTAAGGCTTCCATATATAAGGCCTTTTGCTCTTCTTCATACCCAAGCGCATCAATCCCCATTTTAGCACTGGAAGGATCAAGAATACGCAATACCAGCTTTTCACCCCATAACGTGGGTAAACTGTTTACCCGAAAATCGATGGCTTTGTTTTTTGATATTTTCATCTTGATACGGCCATCTTGTGGCATACGGCGTTCAGATATATCCATTTGTGACATAACTTTTAGGCGTGCTGCAATCTTGCCTGACAGGTTAACGGGAGGTCTAGAGACTTCGTGTAAGATCCCATCAGTACGGTAACGTACACGATAGCGTTTTTCATAAGGTTCAAAATGTATATCAGAAGAACCACTTTTAATGGCATCGAGCAGCATTTTATTAACAAAACGTACAATTGGAGCGTCATCTCCAGTGCCGGGTTCTTCATTTTTACGAGTATCTTCTGGATTTTCGATATCAATATCAAGATCTTCATCATCGAAATCATCAAAAGCACTCTCTTCCGCTGAGATGAACTTCTCGACCATCGCTGCGAGTTTATTTTCTTCAACCAAAACAGGCTCTACAGTCATGCCTGTGTTGAATTTTATTTCATCAATCGCCGTAATGTTTGAGGGATCACTTTGCGCAATAAATAATCGGTTACCACGCTTTAGTAGAGGCAATACTCTATGTTTTTCGACAAGGTCATTGCTAATGATATCTTTGGCAAGCAACTCGGTATCAAAAGCTGCAAGGTCTAATAGCGGTAGGCCAAATTCAGTCGAGGCAAAAATAGCAACTTGTAAAGGATCAATGAAGCCTTTAGCAACCGCAACCGTTATAAACGATGCTTTTTCATTTTTGGCAATCTCCATCGCTTGCAATGCTTTTTCGGTTTCAATTAAACCAGCTTGTGCTAAAGAACGGGCTAAACCATTTAGATTCATACAATATATGCTTTTCTTGTTATTACGCCACTTTAAGTGTACTGCAAATATCTAACAATAGGAAAGTCAGAGGGGAAGCATAGTTAAAAAAAGAGTTAAAGTAGTGGGTTGATTGACATAGTGTGAACTGAGTAGAGTTAAGGCTAATTTGTACTTTTGAATAAGAGATTAAAAAGGCCCCGAAAGGCCTTTTTAAAGTTAACTCAGATTAGATCTGGTTGTTAACGTTTTCGTGTAGCCACTTACAAGCGAGTACTTGCATATCGGCACTTACACCTGGCTCGCCAACTAAGCTAGTTGTTACCATCCAGTCAACACCGCGGTTAGATATAACAGGGGTGAATACAAAGACTGCATTTGAAACTGAAGTATCGATATTATTCGTACCATCTAATACGATTGTAATTGCCCCACCAGCAATTGCAGCAGGCTGTTGCGCAGCAGGTAAGGCCCATGCAGCATTTGTACACGTACCCGTACCACCACCAGAAGCTGTTGATGCAAAAGATAAAACACCTTCAGGAATAACGGGTGCGTCGTTCATACCCCAAACTGTTTGGTAGCAGGCCTGTGTTGTAGGTGCAGAAACAGCGAGCGCAGCAGGGCAGATACCACCGGCAACAAATGTACCACCAGCACCTCTGCGTGATGCCGTAACTTCGATTCCGCGCTGCAAGCCAGAAAGTGAAGAAAATACGGTGGCTAGCTTAGTCGTTACAATATATTCACGGTACGCAGGTAGCGCAACAGAGGCCAAAATACCGATGATCGCGATTACGATCATTAGTTCGATTAAGGTAAAACCTTTTTGTTGTGTCTTCATGGGTCGCTCCAAACTTTTAAGTATTGAACTATCTTAATTGATAGTTTTTAATTTTAGTCTTTTATAATTTGCAGAGATTATGCCAATTCAGAAAAATAATTAAAATATCCCTGAAAAGTGTTTAAAATCATACCTCGTGAAGTTTTTAGCATCTAGCACTTCGTTAGTTGTTTTTCTTTGATTCATTAAAGTGTGAACTAAGTGACAAATTTTGTCAGTAGGTGTTATTTTTTTGCATATCCAATAATTAAACCATTTCGTTTATTTAAGATGATAAAGCGAGTTCTGGAGGTTAATGGATCGAGTCTTATTAGTACTTGTTCTTTATTGTCGGGGTCAGTGTTTATATAAGGGCTAACTAATGAGCTTACCGTTAAAGCATAATCAGTGTAAATTTTGAACTGGTCTGCATTTAATTCATTATCCTGTTGATCTTTAAATAAGTAATAAAATTGATTTGAATTAATCTTGTCAATTTTATCTTCTAGATCATCCGCAAGAGAAGAGTGTGCAAAGATCGTTATGAAGCTGGAATTAATAAAAGCTAACGCAATAGGTCTGGTCTGGTGAATGGTCCATGTTCCGTAAATCAAAGCCGCTGTTTGTACCAGAGCAATCACCCACAGATCAAATTTCAAACTGCTTTTATTATGATTAAAAACAATCAGTGTTAAAAGCGGCCCTAAGATCAGGTCAATACCAATAATGATGCCAATCGCTTTCCAACCATTCCCCGTATCAAACAATATTCCTGGATACCAGTACTGTGTAATGCAGACTAATAACATAAAAAATACGACTAGGCTGATGGCCATGTGAACCGCAAAGGCTTGGTAGCGATTGTATTCGGTCAATGGTTTTTTTAATAGCATGATGGTATCCGATGATTAACTTTTATTTGGGTGTGTTTAAAAATCTAGTTTAATGAAAGAGGCAAAGCATTAATCACACCAACCGCATCGACAAATCAACCGCCGTACAATCTTTGGTCAGTGCCCCAATAGAAATATAATCAACGCCTGTTTCGGCATAAGCCCGCAACGTTGTTGTATTGATACCGCCGGATGCTTCAAGCTTCGCTCGAGTTGCGATTCCTGAATTATTTTTCGAATTAGTAAACGTTTTATTCAGTGCAACCGCTTCTACCATTAGCGCTGGGCTAAAGTTATCCAGCATAATAATATCAGCACCGGCTTTAAGCGCCGTGGTTAACTCTGCTAGCGATTCAACTTCAACTTCAACTTTTTTACCCGGTGCAATTACGTGTGCTTTTTCGACCGCCTTCTCGATGCTACCACAGGCATGTATGTGGTTTTCTTTAATTAAAAATGCATCGTATAAACCAATGCGGTGGTTGTAACAGCCACCCACGCTGACGGCGTATTTTTGACCGACTCGTAAGCCCGGTAATGTTTTACGGGTATCGAGTAGTTTAACGCCGGTGCCTTCTACTAACTCTGCGTAGTGGCTACATAACGTGGCGGTCGCCGATAACGTTTGTAAAAAGTTGAGTGCCGCGCGCTCGCCCGTTAACAGTGAACGAGCGGATCCCGCAAGTTCGAACACTACTTGGTTAGGCTCTACCCATTCACCATCACTCACTTTCCAATCAATGCTAACGCTTGAGTCTAGCTGCCTGAACACTTCGTTCACCCAAGCTGAGCCTGCAATAATGGCGCGATCGCGACTTATGATTTTAGCGCTTGCTTGGTTTTCGGCCGGTATGAGTTGCGCAGTAATATCACCGTTGGCGAGTAGGTTTCCCGCTGAGTCGGTGCCTATGTCTTCTAATAGCGCTTGTTTAACGGTATTGCGGATGTCGTCTTTAAAGGGAGTTAAATCAAGCGGCATGGTTTACTGTCTCGTGAATCTATTTAAATGTCTTTATAAATAAGGCCAGTCTTTATACTGGCCTTATTTACTTTTCTTTTTTTAAGCGTCTATTTTCAACGCTACTTGTCTGCAGCTTCTTTCTCTAAAGCACTTTTCTGTTGCGCCGCCTTTGTCAGCTTAAATACCACAGGGCTAAGCAATAACAGAGCAATCAAGTTTGGCAGCGCCATTAACGCATTTAACGTATCGGCGACTAACCAGGCTAAATCTAGCTGAAAAGTGGCGCCGACAGGAATGGCTAAGATCCAAGCAATGCGGAAGAATATAATCGATTTTACACCGAACAGGTATTCCGCGCACTTCTCACCATAAAAAGACCAACCTAGAAGAGTAGTAAAGGCAAAAATAATGAGGCCGAAGGTGACGATATATTCACCAATCGAGGGTAATCCTTGGCTGAAGGCTACAGAGGTTAATGTTGCTCCTGACAGCGCTTTGCCCGTTTCAGGGTCGATAATTTGCCAAGCCCCCGACGCGACGATGACTAACCCTGTAATGGTACAAATCACTAAGGTATCAATGAATGTCCCCAGCATGGCAATCGTACCTTGCTGCACAGGATTGTTGGTTTGGGCGGCTGCGTGGGCAATCGGTGCGCTGCCTAGGCCTGCTTCGTTAGAGAAAACACCGCGTGCAATACCAAAGCGAATCGCCATCCATACGCTGGCACCTGCGAAGCCGCCAACTGCGGAGATTGGGGTAAATGCGTAGGTGATAATGGTGGTAAACGCTTCAGGAATACGATCGAAATAAATAACTAAGAGGATCAGGCCGCCAATGACATAGGTAATGGCCATAAAGGGCACGAGTTTACCCGCGACGATGGCGATGCGTTTAATGCCACCTAGTAACACTAACGCCGCTAAAACCGCCAAGATAATTCCGGTAACTAACTCAGGGACTTTAAATGAGTTGTGCATTACGTCGGCAACCGAGTTGGCTTGCACGCCATTACCAATACCAAAGCCGGCAATCATGCCGAAAAATGCAAAGGCCGTCGCCATCCATTTCCAATTAACCCCAAGGCCATTTTTGATGTAGTACATAGGGCCGCCAACAAAGTTGCCATTTTCATCTTTTTCGCGGTAGTGCACCGCAAGAACCGCTTCCGCGTATTTTGTGCCCATGCCGACTAAAGCAATCATCCACATCCAGAATAATGCACCGGGACCGCCCATGGCGATTGCGGTTGCTACCCCGGCGATATTACCGGTACCAATGGTGGCTGAAAGCGATGTCATTAAGGCATTAAAACTAGAAATATCCCCTTCGCCTTTTGGCTTTCGGCCTGACCATAAAAGGGAAAAGCCTTTTTTGATATTGAGAATCGGATAGGCTTTTAAACCTAACGTAAGAAAGAGCCCAGTGATCACAATTAGCAATAACATAGGGGGACCCCATGCCCAACCATTAACGGTATTGATAAAATCGACCATGAAGTCTTCCTTTATAGGTAATATTAAGTGATTCTTAACACTATACTCGGCTGATTGTATCAGTCAAAATCAATGCGACAAATTTTTAAAATAAGGCGCGAATGTGAAGCAGAGCCACGCTATGGGGTTAGTCGTTAACGATCATTGGTTGAATGTTGCACAAAAGTGTCCGTCTCCTAACTTCAATGAACGCCCTGATAATGAAGTTTCGTTATTGGTGATTCATAATATTAGCTTGCCACCTAAACAGTATGGTGGGCCGTTTGTAGAAGATTTTTTTTGTAATCGTTTAGACGCCAGTGCTGATCCGTATTTTGCTGAGATATCGCATTTACAGGTATCTAGCCATCTCTTTATTCGTCGTGATGGGTCCGCCATCCAGTTTGTGCCTTTTAATCAGCGTGCTTGGCATGCCGGTTTATCGCACTATGCGGGCAGAGATAACTGCAATGATTTTTCCATCGGTATTGAAATGGAAGGGTGTGATGATGATCCATATACCGAAGAGCAATATGCGTGTTTGCAACAGGTTGTGCAGTCGCTGATGATGGCTTATCCGCAGATTTCACGCGATCGTATCACGGGCCATGAATTTATTTCACCTAAGCGAAAAACGGATCCGGGACCTGCTTTTAAATGGCAGACGTTATTTACCCGTTTGAGCTGCTAAGCTGATTAATAAAGAAAGGTTGTTTAAGCGTTGCTAATCGAAGACCTGAGGTGTGTGCAGCAGGGCGGTTCTCGACAGATACATGTTAAAAATTAGCGGGTTATTACATGAAGTTTTTGATTTTATTCATCACCCTTGCGTTGCAATATTATTGGGGTATCAATCGAAGCACGACAAAAAGCCGCAGTTTTAGTAAGTGGTTTAATCTGTTTCAAGGACGCTCGTGGTTCCAGAAGCTTGGGCGCACAGGGCGCTATAATTTTATCGTTTTTATACCGTCAATTATCATTGGCGGTTGTTTTGTAATGATTGAAGATAAGCTATTAGGCTTACCCGCGATTGTTTTAGAGGTCGCCTTATTACTTTACGTATTAAGTCATGCCGACTTCGAGCGCCATGTAACTCAGTACCGTGATGATCTTGCGAATGGTGATATTCAAGGGGCTTACCGATGTGCAGAGCAATATTTGGCAATTCCTGAAATAGAACTGAGTGATGAGCTGTCTAAAATGCACGATCAGGTATGTCATACCATCTTGCATCGCTGGTTCGAATTTTTCTTTCTGATGATCTTTTGGTTTTTAGTGTTAGGGGTTCCCGGGGTGTTATTAGCGTGGTTTAGTCTGCAGTATTCTCAACTGGTGCATTGTGAAGAGAAAGCATGGCGCCCCATGCATTGGTTGTCTTGGATTCCTGCGCGTTTATTGGGTTTAACGTTTGCACTGGCAGGAAATTTTGTGCAGGCGGTTACTGTCTGGAAGCAAACGTTGTGGAAGTGGCGCACCCCCGCTGATGTTGTATTGTATAAAATTGCTTTGGCTTCGTTGTCAGGAAAAAATGATAAAGCGAGCTGTATGGATACAATGACCAGTGCTGAAGCGGATACTCAAGTTGCCTGCGATCAGATGCAAGAATTACAAATGCTCCATCGTCGCAGTGCGATTGTTTGGCTTGCGGTCATTGCGTTAATCACGATTGTGGGAGGGACCCTTTATTAAGCGGCTTCTCTCTATAAATAAGCAGCGCCGCGAACGCCACTTGAATCTCCATGCTCGGCTTTTACTAGCCGAGTGAGTACATGGTCAGAGAAAACATACTCCGGTAATAACTCTGGCACCCGAGTGTACAAATAATCAATATTCGACATCCCACCGCCGAATACAATCACTTCAGGATCGATAATATTAATAACACTGGCCAGTGATTTTGCCAGTTGGCGGGCATAAATATTGAATACCTCTATTGCTTGTTGATTACCGTCAAGCAAAGCCTGATGCCATTGTTCAGGCATTCGCTTTGTGTCGGTTCTGTTATAAGCATGCCGTGAAAAGCCAGGGCCAGAGAGAAAGGTTTCAATACAGCCAAGTTTGCCACAGTAACAAGGTATTAAGTCTTCATCTGCTTGCGGCCAAGGCAGCGGGTTGTGTCCCCATTCACCACAAATAGCATTCGGGCCAGATATCAATTGTTGGTTGATGACCAAGCCTCCGCCGCAGCCCGTGCCGATAATAATACCAAATACTGAGTCAGCGCCTTTAGCCGCCCCGTCTTTAGCTTCAGACAGTACAAAGCAATCAGCATCATTAGCAATTTTTATGGGGCAGTTAAGCGCATGCGCTAGATCTTTTTGAAAGGGCCGTCCAATTAAGCAGGTGGTATTAGCATTTTTAACCAAGCCCGTGGCGGGACTAATGGCCCCAGGAATGCCAATGCCGATGTGCTGTGATGTTTGGTTGAGCAGTTTTATGTGCAGCTGATTTTCGGTATCAGAAATCATTTTCTTGATTGCTGCAATAATGGCTTGATACCGATAGGGGGTAGAATGGAACGTGTGTTGGGCCGGTGTTGAGATGCGTTGGCGAAGTAAAGTTTCTCCCTGGGATGAGAGCACTATAATCTCGATTTTAGTGCCCCCTAAATCAATCCCCACTTTGAGAGGATTATTGATAAAGGATTCGTGTGTGTTGGGCATGAGTGATTCAGTTATATCTTCTCAGAATCATAGGAGGCTAACATTAATTGTGCATGAGCGCTCAGTTCAATTACTTTGCAGCCATTGCCATACATGCTAGGAGTGATGCGATCTGTCCACATGACTTGAGCTTTGACTTGCCCCGTTCGACGGCTATCAATATGAGGTGGGATATCGACCATGTCGACTTCTAATATTGTGCCTATTTCTAAGGGTGTATACGATGACAGCATGATACCTGTGGCAGAGAAATCGACCATCAAACCTAGGTATTCTTTTGAATCATGTATAAACAAGCTAACGGTGGCTTCCAAAATTTGTCGTGCATGCATGCGATTTTCTTTGTTCATAGCGGTATACTTTCACTAAGTTTATTAATTGAATTATAGACGTTATTTCACAAACCGCTATTGAACCGAGGGCATGAGTGACTTACATGAATAATCAAGCGCATCTGATATTGGGTGGGGCGCGTTCTGGCAAAAGTCGTTTTGCTGAGCAAGAGGCGACTAAATCAGCAAAAAACGTGGTCTATGTTGCGACCGCGACGGTTTATGATGATGAAATGCAGCAGCGTATTGATCGACACATTGACGACCGGCCAGATCATTGGTTGACGATTGAGGAACCGTTATTATTAGCGAGCGTGCTAAAACAGCATGCCGGTGAAGATACCTGCTTATTGGTCGATTGTTTAACGTTGTGGCTAACGAATGTACTGATGGCCGAAGAGGGTTCCTTTGAAAGTAATGGACAAGAGATGGGTCTGTTAGAACCTAGGTCTTTTTCTGATTACAAAGAAGAACTATTAGAAACGTTAGCGGGCTTGCCAGGCGAGGTTATTTTGGTTAGTAATGAAGTGGGCCAAGGTATTGTTCCGCTGGGTGTGTTAAACCGCCGTTTTGTTGATGAAGCAGGTTGGCTTCATCAAGATATTGCGCGCATTGCGAAACAAGTGACCTGGGTGGTTGCAGGCTTACCGATGATATTGAAACGTTAAGTTATTGCCTTACTTATTATTAAAAATTTTTAAATTGAGTTGAAAGTATGACACAAGCTTGGTGGGGAAATGATTGTTTAGCCATTAACGAAAAAGTAAAAACTCAGGCTCAAGAGCGTCAGACTTTACTAACAAAGCCACTTGGATCGTTAGGGCTTTTAGAGGAAGTCGCCATTACATTAGCGAGTTTGTACGGTGATGATAGACCTGAAATTAAACAACCTTTGATTACTGTTTTTGCCGGTGATCATGGTGTGGTCGCACAAGGCGTTTCGGCGTTTCCTCAGGCGGTGACGGTTGAGATGATCCGCAACTTTGTGAAAGGTGGCGCGGCCATTTCGGTATTGGCACAGTCCAATAACGCAGCAATAAATGTCGTTAATTGTGGGACGGCCTTTGAGGTCGATTTTACCGATGATTATGAGACGCTATTAGACTTTCAAGTGGCGCCAGGCACCGCGGATCTAAGCCAAGAAAGTGCGATGACTGCGGAGCAATTAGTGCAAGCATTGAATATTGGTAAACTTGTTATTGAGCAAGGCAAAAAAGACGGTATAGATTTATTTATCGCTGGTGAAATGGGGATCGGAAATACCACATCGGCCGCGGCGTTAGGCTGTGCTTACCTTGCTCAATTGCCGTCGGCAATGACCGGTCGTGGCACGGGTATCAATGATGCGGGATTCAATAATAAAATTCATGTTGTTGAAAAAAGTTTAGCGCGCCTGTCGCTAACTGAATTAAGTGCGGAGCAAATATTACAAGAGTTGGGCGGTTTCGAAATCGCAGCCATTACAGGCGCTTATATTCGTTGTGCTCAGCTGGGTATTCCCGTATTGGTGGATGGTTTTATTACCACGGCCGCCGCGTTAGCGGCGTGTAAAATGAATCCTGAAGTTCAGGACTGGTTGTTGTTTAGCCATCAGTCTGAAGAGCAGGGGCATGTCTTTATGTTAGAGGCACTTTATGCTCAGCCGTTATTGAATATAGGTTTGCGCTTGGGCGAAGGCAGTGGTGCTGCGACTGCGTTGCCATTACTACGCCAAGCGTGTGCCCTTCATAACGGTATGGCAACGTTTGCCGAGGCGGATGTCTCTGGCGCTGCGAGTTCTGAGTATAACCGTGTGTTTAATAAGTAAATACGTATTGTAAAAAGAGATTAAAATGCAACCCACTTTTATCGATGTTATGCGCCATGGAGAGCCTGAAGGCTCATGTCCAAAAGGCGGTACAATTTTACGCGGTAGTACCGATCATGGGTTAACTAAAAAAGGTTGGGCGCAAGCACGGACGCGAACTAAAAATTTATTAAGTAATGGCGAAAAGTGGGATGTTATTATTACGTCTCCTTTAATTCGTTGTGCGGATTTTTCAAAGTCGTTGGCGGTGGCGCACAGTGATGAAGCGTGTAAAAACTTGTTTATAAAACCGATGTGGCGTGAAATTCATTACGGTGATTGGGACGGTTTAAGTACGGCTGAAATCTGGCAAGATCAGCCTGAAAGAATGGCGACTATGTGGCAAGATCCCATGGAGTTTTGTGCGCCCAATGGTGAGTCGGTGAAAGATTTTAGTGAACGTATTGAGCAGGCTTGGCGGGAGCTGATAACAGAGTTTCAAGGCCAGCGGATTTTATTGGTTTGTCATGGCGGCGTTATGCGCCTTTTATTAAAACAGTTACTCTTGCTCGCGCCTGAAGCGATGAACCGCTTTGCTATTCCCTATGCTGCGGTTTCTCGTTTTCGAGTAGATCATAGCCCCGCTGGCGAAGGTCCTGCGCAACATTGGCCGAGTTTGTTATCTCACTTAGGCGATGAAATGAATGGTGATGAAATGCAGGGTGATGAATTAAAAAATGAATAACCTTAAGCTAGCGTGGTTTTCGTTCTGGTATGCGATGGCTTTTTTAACCCGAATTCCTGCTGTTAATTTATCGAAAGCATTAAAATCAAATCATCAAAAAATCGCTCAAGGCTCACTCTATTTTTACCCTTTGGTGGGTGTCATTATCGGTTTTTTGATACTTGCGGTATATTTTGTGTGCGTATGGCAGGTAAATAATTCGTATCCTTTACCCTCTTCGGGTTTTGATAGCTCGAGTTTAGTGATTGCGGCATTGATGTTAGTCATGTGGTGTTTAGTGACCGGTGGTTTGCATCTAGATGGCTTAGCCGATGCCGCTGATGCCTGGGTAGGAGGTTATGGCGATAAAAAGCGCACGTTAGATATTATGAAAGATCCAACCATTGGGCCTATGGGCGCTATGCTGGTGGTGGTGGTTTTATTATTAAAGTTTTCAGCGTTGGTGGTCGTGGTGGATAAGGCGCAGGGTTTTTATTTAATAGGCGCTGTGCTGGCTGTGCCCATGTTGGCGCGCTTTAGTATTTTGCCATTATTTTATTTTACGCCCTATGTGCGTGATAAAGGGTTAGGCAGCAATCTGAAACAGTCCATTAGTCCCATAGTATTTATGGTTGTCACCGTGGTCTCACTGTTATTAGCGGTTGTTTTTTTGCAGCAAAAGTCGATTTTCATCCTCATCCTTGCGGCGGCTATTTTACTTTGGGTCCGTAATATTATGATGCAGCGTATTGGGGGGACAACAGGGGATACCGCGGGTGCGATGATCGAAGTTCAGGAAGCTTTGTTATTGTGTGCTTTGGTTTTGTGATGTTAATCATTCACAATTAAAATTAACGACGGCTTATCATTATTTATAGGCCATCGTTACCTGAACAGTTACTTAAACTGTTAGCCTGTGTTTGACTATAAAACTATTGGCTTTTAAACTCAGCCAAAGACTGCTCAAGCTTAATCCAGTTGAAGCTGTTGAATGCAGAATCCGCTAATACATCCAAACTTTTCTCTCGCAACTCCTGATAATCAACCAGCTTAGTTTCAGCACCGGCCCAACGTAAAATAGACTGCAGCGCTGCTGGGGTGTCCATTAAACCGTGCCAATAGCTGGCTAGAATTTGTTGGTCTGCTGAAAGCAGTGCACAAATATGATCATCTGCTGTTGTGATTATTGCGGTGTTTTCAACTGCATTTGATGAAGCCAATGTTAAGCCTGCATGAATTTCATAGCCCTGAATATCACAGCTTTCTTGATTAGGTAGGCTTAATCTTCCTGTTACATTTTTCAATGTCTTGGCGGGCTGCAATTCAGTGTCAATGTCAAGCCAGCCGAAGCCTTTGCTATCCCCTGGTAGCCCTTCTAAGCCAAGTGGATCACTAATGGTTTTGCCCAGCATTTGTAATCCTCCACAAATGCCCAAAACTTTGCCACCATAACGTAAATGCTGCTGCAAATAAGGTAACCATCCTTGTCCTTTTAACCAGGCTAGATCTGCACGAGTATTTTTCGAACCCGGTAAAATAACCAAATCAGCCTTTGGGATATGCGCGGCTTCAGTCACGCTGCTGCCCGAAATTGACGGGCCGATTAATTTTAAATTTACCTGGGGGTGAGCGGCTATGGGGTCTAAATCTGTATGATTGCTGACTCGTGGGTAAATCGGTACAACGACGTTTAATTTTTTCCCAACAGCAGTATCCTTGTCTTCTAACGTTTCTGATAGGCTAACGGAATCTTCGCTATCCAAATGCAAGCCCATTAGATAAGGCAATACCGCTAATACGGGTTTACCTGTTTTTTCCTCTAGCCAATCTAAGCCTGATTGCAGCAAACTGACATCACCCCGAAAACGATTGATTACGAACCCCACGACTCGGTTGCGTTCTGAGGTTGATAAGCAATCAAGTGTGCCTACAATGTGCGCGAATACGCCGCCGCGATCGATATCGGCAATAATAACTACCGGACAATCTACGGCCTCGGCAAAGCCCATATTGGCAATGTCACGATCACGTAGGTTGATTTCAGCCGGGCTGCCGGCACCTTCGGCAACTACCCAGTCATATTGTTGTCTTAGTCTTTTATGCGCGGCTAATACCGCCTTCATTGCGGTGGGTTTGTAGTCGTGATATTGGCGTGCTTTCATTTTGCCGCCATTGGCCTTGCCATCAGCGCTTAAGATGGGCTTACCATTGATAATGACCTGACAGCCAATGTCTGAGGTTGGTTTCAATAGTACTGGGTTGAAATCGGTATGTGACTTTAAACCACAGGCTTGAGCTTGTAGCGCTTGTGCTCGGCCAATTTCACCTCCCTCTTCGGTAACGGCACTGTTGAGCGCCATATTTTGTGACTTAAAAGGTGCTACTTGAATACCTTGGCGCTTGAATACGCGACCTAAAGCGCAGCATAGCGTACTTTTGCCCGCATCAGACGTCGTTCCCTGAACCATTAACGTGAGTTGTTTATGATTCTGAAAAAGGCGTTCAAGTGCACGTTGTTGTTCACGTTGTGGAAGCATAAAAAGGGTAAGCCTGCTAAAATAATCTGTGTTGTTAACGATTTTATAGCGTGTCAAAAAGTCGTTAAGAAATTTATTAATACCTATTTTAAGAGATTTTATTTTGATTCTCAGCTTTTTTTCACTGTTATTGGCCTTAGCCCTAGATCATCGTTTTGCTGAGCCTAAAAAGTATCACCCTTTGGTGGGTTTCGGCCGCTATGCTGATTTTTTAGAAAAGAAATTAAATAGCCCAGCAAGCACTTTGGCAAGCAGTCGAACGCAGTTTATTAACGGCATATTGGCGTGTCTGCTTGCCATTATTCCTATTATGGGAGTGATCATTATTGTTCAGCATTCACTGGCGAGTAGTATCAATATTTTTATCGATGCGGGTCTACTGTATTTGTGTATCGGTTGGTCGAGTTTGCAGCAACATGCCCGTGCAATTTTTTCAGAGCTCAATATTAATCAACTGGACTCAGCGCGTACAAAACTGGGTTGGATTGTTAGTCGAGAAACTAAAGCGTTAGACAGCACTCAAATCTCTCAGGCGAGCGTTGAAAGTGTTTTGGAAAATAGTTCTGACGCATTGTTCGCCAGTATATTTTGGTTTATGGTCGCCGGTATTGAAGGGGCGGTATTGCATCGTTTAATTAATACGCTCGACGCGATGTGGGGATATAAAACAACTCAGTTTCTATACTTTGGTCGATTTTCAGCTTACTTTGATGACTTATTAAATTATCTTCCTGCGCGATTAACGGCGTACGGTTATGCATTTTGTGCTTGCTCGGTCGAGCAAGGAAAAAAAGCGCTTATGTGTTGGCGAACTCAGGCTAAGCACTGTTCCAGTCCTAACGGTGGACCGGTAATGACTGCCGGTGCCGGTGCGTTAAATGTGCTGTTAAGTGAAGGCGCTGTGTATCACGGTAAATGGGACGTTAAACCGACTATGGGCTGTGGCGAAGTGGCGCAAGCGCATACGATTATTGAATCATTAGATTTGGTGCAAAAAACCTTATTCTTTTGGTTATTCAGTATCGGAGGGTTAGTTTTTGTCCTCTGATCACTCGGTATTTAAAACTTTTCTACCCGCTCATGGTGGGGCATTAAATGCGGCGGCAAAATTTTTTAATATTCCTCGTAAAGATTGGTTGGATATGAGTACCGGAATAAATCCTACGGGTTGGCCTGTTCCTCATATACCGAATCGAATATGGCAGCGTTTACCAGAAGAGCCGCTTGAGGGTAGCGAGAGTATTGAGCAGGCTGCATTAGAGCACTATTTAAATTGTAATCAATTAAAGGCTAATACGTTAGACAATCATCAATCTAATGAAAAAATTAAGCAGGAAAACGTTCAGGTAACCGCTGCCAATATTTTACCCTGTGCAGGTTC
Source organism: Oleispira sp. (assembly GCA_051275515.1). Classification (GTDB taxonomy): domain Bacteria; phylum Pseudomonadota; class Gammaproteobacteria; order Pseudomonadales; family Oceanobacteraceae; genus Oleispira. The sequence continues at coordinate 24,587 of JBNMOT010000023.1, forward strand.
TCAGCAAGGTATTCGACTGTTGCCTTTTTTATATGCTGCCCATCAGCATGGGCGTAAACACGAAGCTAAGGTATGGGTAACCTCGGGCAGTTATGCGGAGCACCGTATTGCTTGGGAAGAACAAGGGCATAGAGTTCGTAAAGTCGCTTGCGATAAAGTTTCTGAGTTATTAACCCAGCAGCCTGTTGATGTTCTTATTGTATTAAATCCTGATAACCCTAGTGGGTACCGCTGGCCTAGCGAGCAATTATTGAAATGGTGGTCTATTTTACATCGTCGCGGCGGTTGGTTGATTGTTGATGAAGCATTTATGGATATGACACCGGAACACAGTATTGCGGGCAGCGCTGAGCGTGAAGGTTTATTTGTATTGCGCTCATTAGGAAAATTCTTTGGCTTAGCAGGGGTGCGTTTAGGTTTTGTAATGGCAGCGGCAAAAAACATCCAACGCTTACGTAAAATGCTAGGCCCTTGGAGTATTAGCCATCCCGCGCAATATTTGGGTCGCTTAGCGTTGCAAGATACCGCTTGGATTAAGCAACAGCGTGATGATTTATCTCAGCAATCTTTGCGCCTTGCCTCTTTGATTAGTCAGCATAGCCCTTGCCAATGCGTGGGTACGGATTTATTTCAGACTGTGTATCATGAGAAATCTGAAAGTGTATTCAATCAGTTAGCACAACAGGGCATATTAGTACGTTATCTACCTGGAACATCAAAAACCTTGGCGGGTCTGCGCTTTGGTCTACTGGGGAATAATGAAGAGCAGTGGCAACGCTTAGATAAAGCTTTGGGTCAGTTAACGTTTTAATGTTGTTAGATTATGAAATAATTTGGGTGTTTATGTATCGTTTTATGGTGTGCATTGCAGGATTTTTTTTATCCCTTACTACATGGGCTTTACCTTCAAGCTCAAGCATTAAGGTAATTGATGATGATGGTATTAGGCATACCTTTGATCAACCGGTAAAACGCATTGTTAGCTTGATGCCTCACGCAACGGAGTTATTATTTGAAGTAGGCGCAGGTGACCATGTCGTTGGTGCTGTGCAGTACTCAGATTACCCTGAAGCGGCCAAAAAAATACCTCGTGTGGGAGGTTACAGTGCATTGAATATCGAAGCGATTATTGCCTTGGAGCCTGACTTGTTGATTGCTTGGCCCGAGGGTAATCGTAATCGTGAGCTGGAGCGTTTAAAAGCGTTGGGATTGCCTATTTTAGTGTCTGATCCACGTGAGTTTAAGGATATAGCAAATGCTTTGACGGTTTACGGAAAAATAACAGGAAAAGAGTCTCAAGCGGCTACTGCCTTAGAGGAATTTAACAAAAAATTAACGTATCTCATCAATACATACAGTAAACAAGAAAATATCAGTGTTTTTTATCAGGTATGGAATGCACCTTTAATGACACAAAATGGCAATACCTTCATCAGTCGCGCGATTGAACTATGCGGAGGTAGTAATATTTTCTCAGCCTTGCCGATGACAAATCCTCAAGTCAGTATCGAATCAATTCTCATTCAGAATCCGCAAGTAATTGTCGCCAGTGGCATGGGTCAAACGCGTCCTGAATGGTTAGATGATTGGAGGCAGTACACGACTTTACAGGCGGTGAAGAAAAATAATTTGTTTCATATTTTACCTGAGTTTTTTCAACGGCCAACGTCGCGTTTTTTAATAGGGACTGAGCAACTATGCCAAGCAATGGAAAAAGCTCGCCATTCATAAATGACACTCTCCACTTATGATTTTTATTTAGGTGCCGATATGGAATAAGTGTTGCAAAGATTTAAAGGTAAATTAGTTAGACTTATTTAACTAAAATATGTCATCTTAGTCAGAATTTAGTTATTTATTTGTATCTTAATTCTTTAACTACACTGAATTGTAGATATGCATAATTCTATTAAGAATAAGGATTTTATGGACGACTATAAAGAGACTCAAGACGACGATCCGATAGAAACCAAAGAATGGGTCGATGCTATTCACTCTGTTATTAGGGCTGAAGGTCTTGAACGCGCGCACTTTTTAATAGAACGTATTGCTGAGCGCGCAACCCGCAATGGCTCTCCGCTGCCTTATGCAATGAAAACGCCCTATCGAAATACTATTCCACCCGAGGCCGAAGTGCCCATGCCCGGGGATCTGTTTATTGAAAGAAGAATAAGGTCGTTAATTCGCTGGAATGCTTTGGCCATGGTGAGTCGGGCCAACAAAGAAAATGCGGGTGATCTTGGTGGTCATATCTCTAGTTTTGCTTCTAGCGCGACATTATACGATGTAGGTTTTAATCACTTTTTTCGTGCCCCTAATCCAGACAGTGAAAAATCGCCGTTAGGTGATGTGATTTATTATCAAGGTCATGTCTCACCGGGTATTTATGCACGCTCTTATTTAGAAGGGCGTTTTGATGAAAAAGATTTAGAGTCTTTTCGCCGTGAAGCCTTAAAACCAGGTTTATCTTCTTATCCACACCCTAAATTGATGCCTAATTACTGGCAGTTTCCTACTGTGTCCATGGGGTTGGGTCCACTACAGGCTATCTATCAAGCGCACTTTATGCGCTATATGTCGGCGCGTGAATTGGTACCGCGTAAAGATCGTAAGGTGTGGGCATTTCTGGGTGATGGTGAATGTGACGAGCCAGAAAGCTTAGGGGCTATTTCAATGGCTGGCCGAGAAAAATTAGAAAACTTAATTTTCGTCGTGAACTGTAATTTACAGCGCCTTGATGGTCCTGTGCGAGGCAACGGCAAAATCATTCAAGAATTAGAAAGCTCATTCCGTGGCGCGGGTTGGAATGTTATCAAAGTAGTGTGGGGTCGTTTTTGGGATCCGCTATTAGCGAAAGATCGCAAAGGCTTTTTACAAAAGCGGATGGACGAAACGGTTGATGGTGAATTTCAAAACTATAAAGCGAAAGGTGGAAAATACACTCGTGAGCATTTCTTTGATAAATACCCTGAGTTAACAGAGCTCATCAAAGATATGAGCGATGAAGATATCTTTAAGTTAAATCGTGGCGGGCATGATCCGTATAAAGTCTTTGCCGCTTATCAGCAGGCGATGAACCACAAAGGTCAGCCAACGGTTATTCTTGCTCATACGGTGAAAGGGTATGGTATGGGGCCAGAAGCAGAAGCTCAAAATCCAAGCCACTCTGTGAAGAAACTCGATTTTGATAGCCTAAAAGCGTTTCGCGATCGTTTTGATGTGCCCATACGCGATGAAGATCTAGAAAAGTTACCTTTTTATCGCCCCGCAGAAGATAGCCCTGAAATGGTGTATCTACGTAAGCAGCGTGAAAAATTGGGCGGTTATATGCCTGTGCGCACCGAAACTTGGCAAGCATTGAAAGCACCTGAGTTATCGACTTTTAAAGGGCAGCTTGATGGCAGTGGTGAACGTGAAATTTCATCGACTATGGCCTTTGTGCGTATTCTTTCTCAGATAGTAAAAGATAAATCTCTTGGCGAGCGAGTCGTGCCGATTGTGCCGGATGAGGCACGTACTTTTGGTATGGAAGGAATGTTTCGTCAGCTGGGTATCTATTCATCGGAAGGTCAGCTCTATAACCCGGTTGATTCGGGTCAGATGATGTATTACCGCGAAGATAAAAAAGGTCGCATCTTAGAAGAAGGTATTAACGAAGCAGGTGCATTTGCGGCTTGGATGGCAGCAGCAACGTCTTACAGTACCAATAGTTTGGCCATGGTGCCGGTTTACGTTTTTTATTCTATGTTTGGTTTTCAGCGTATCGGTGATCTAGCATGGGCTGCGGGTGATATGCAGGCTCAAGGATTCTTGATCGGTGCTACATCAGGACGCACAACCTTAAACGGGGAAGGTTTACAGCATCAAGATGGTCACAGTCATATACTGGCATCCAGTATTCCTAATTGTGTTAGTTATGACCCGACTTATGGCTATGAATTAGCGGTGATCATGCAAGATGGTTTACATCGCATGTATGAAAAAAAGGAAAAAGTTTTTTATTACATTACCACTATGAACGAAAACTATAATCACCCGGCGATGCCAGAAGGTGCAGAAGAGGGTATTCGTCGCGGTATGTATTTGCTGAAGACGGTTGGGGATGCCGCCAAGAATAATGAAAATTGCATTCAACTGTTAGGCAGTGGTGCTATTTTATTACAAGTCGAAAAAGCGGCCGATTGGCTAGCAGAAAAAGGGATTTGCTCGCAGGTATGGAGTGTTACATCGTTTAATGAGCTTCGTCGAGAGGGTCTAGGCTGTGAGCGCCAAGACTATTTGTCTGCAGGTGAAAAGAGTGAAGAACCTTATGTGAAGCGCCAGTTAAAACATACAGCGGGTCCTATCATCGCTGCAACCGATTACATTAAAACGTATGCGGATCAAATTCGTCCTTATATCCCTGAAAACCGTGCCTACAAGGTATTAGGAACCGACGGTTTTGGCCGCAGTGATACTCGAGAGAATTTACGTTATTTCTTTGAAGTCGACTGGCAGCATGTTGCTTGGGCGGCTTTATACGAGCTTAAAAAGCAAGGCAATATCTCTATTGAAATGCTCAATCAATCTCGAGAAGAGTTGGGTATTAATCCCGCAAAACTTGATCCACTATATAGCTAAACCACTGAATTAGGAATTAATGGTATGACGATTGAATCATTAACGGTCCCTGATTTAGGGGGGGCTGAACAAGTAGAAGTGATCGAGATTTTAGTGGCGGCCGGTGATCAGGTTGCCGCTGAAGAAGGCATTATTGTTTTAGAAACAGACAAGGCAACAATGGAAATTCCGTCACCATTTGATGGCACTATCTCTTCTTTGTCATTGAAAATTGGAGATAAATTAAATGAAGGTGATCAGTATGGTGAAATAGAAACGGGTGTATCCGGATCGTCTAGCGCCGCTGACAGTGATGCATTAACAAAACCAGAAGATCAACAGCAAGAAATTATAAACTCAAATGACGAAAAGACAGAAACCGTACACGAGCCAGTATCGGATTCTGATATTTCCGTTGATCTTGTTGAGTCCAGTGGTTCCCATATAGAAATTATTTCTGTACCTGACCTAGGAGGGGCTGACCAAGTAGAAGTTATCGAGCTATTAGTAAAAATAGGTGAAGAGGTTGATGCTGAGCAATCGGTGTTAACGTTAGAAACTGATAAAGCATCGATGGAAATTCCCGCTGGCAAAGCTGGGCGAATAGAAAAAATCTTGTTAACCCTCGGCGATACAGTCTCGGTAGGGGATGCAATGATCGAATTGAGGGTATCGGAATCATCCCTGAAACCCGAACCAGAACCGTCATTACAAACAACGGAGCCGCCAGCAGCGGTGCGTGCTCCTAAAAGCTCTTCTGTAGATAAAAATGATGCGCCGAAAGCCTCTGCTCAGGTTGACGATAGTAAGCCATCTGGAAAAGTGCATGCAGGACCGGCGGTTAGAAAGCTGGCGAGGGAGTTGGGAGTCGATCTTTCCACAGTCCAAGGAAAAGGTGTTCGTGGGCGAGTGACTAAAGACGATGTTCAACATTATGTTAAAAATACCTTACAAAATCCAACGGTTTCTGGTTCGGGCATACCCAAGGTCGCCACCGTTGATTTTAGTAAGTTTGGTGAGATTGAGACGGCAGGGCTTAATAAAATTAAGCTAGCCACTGCAAAAAATATGACCGCTGCTTGGCTTAATGTGCCACAGGTTACACAATTTGATCAAGCCGATATCACTGAATTAGAAGCCTTTAGAAAGCAAATCAATAGTCGCCCTAATACGGAACAAAAGTTATCAGCAGTGCCTTTCGTTATGAAGGCATTAGCCCGTGCTATGAAAGAATTCCCACAATTTAATGCGTCATTATCACCTAATGGCCAATCCTTAATTTATAAGAAGTATCTGAATATTGGTGTGGCTGTTGACACACCCAATGGGTTATTAGTGCCAGTCATTCGTGATGTGGATAAAAAAAGCATCACAGAAATAGCAAAAGATTTAACCGATAAGGCTCAAAGAGCTCGAACAGGTAAGCTAGGATTAGCCGACATGCAAGGGGGGTGTCTCAGCGTCTCTAGCTTAGGGGGAATAGGAGGAACCGCATTTACGCCCATCGTTAATGCCCCAGAAGTCGCTATTTTAGGTTTATCTCGCGCAGAGATGAAACCGGTGTGGAACGGAAGCGATTTTGTGCCTAAACTTATGCTACCTTTGTCGCTTTCTTACGATCATAGAGTAATTGATGGTGCTGAAGCAGCGCGCTTTAGTCAACGCCTAGTCGTGTTGCTAGGAGATATTAGGCATCTAATATTGTAGTTAATTAAAAATAGGGTATCTAAGACTTACTCTTTTGAGGAGTTGTAATCTAGGTATTGTGAATAATCAGCATAATATAGAAGCGAGGGAATTATGCTAAAAACAATTTTATGGCCCGCTATTCGTTTAATGGGGCAGCTGAGTTATGCTGCCAAGTTTGGACTAATTAGCTTTTTATTCATGGTGCCTTTGGTTTTTTTAAGTGGCCAAGTATTTTATGCATCCTATCAAAGTTCACAGAAAACGGAGAGTGAATTAGTGGCTGTGTACAATATTCAAAGCATTATGAATGTTGTTTACTCTTTGGAGGATTATCGTAATTACGCTTCGCCATTGGTCTTTCAAAGAGAATCAACGCTTAATGGCCGTATGCTTGATTATCGTACTACTGTAGATGATCAATTTAACAAAGCTATTAAAGAAATTGATAACAAGGATTTAAGAGAACAGTTGGTTGTTTTTAAGCAAGGTAACTTTAGTTTATTGTCAGTGGATGGTAGTGCTCGGATGCCGACTTTACCTGCTCAATTTACATTTTATCAGCAAATAATTGATCAACTTTATCTTATTATAAATAAGTATGCGCAGAGTACCGGATTAGCGTTGGATTCAGATCCTGAAATTCAGCAGCTGTTGATAATTTCTCTAGCAAACTCGCCGGTAATAAGAAACGCTGCTGGTATTGCTTATTCTGCGGGTATTTTTGCGATGATAGAAAATTACCTTAAATC
>JBNMOT010000024.1:0-31450 GCA_051275515.1 Oleispira sp.
TCTTTAATGCGCACATAGCGTTCTGGAGTCATGAAATAAGCCTTTTCGCTAGCCATCATTACGGCAGGTATTGTATAAAAGAGCGCGATTTTAGCGATTAGAGCAATAAAAAGGAAATGAATATGCGTGGTAACCCATTACTTGGCATTCGGTATTTTGGTCGAGGGTTTTCATTATTAACCCATAAAGGCTTAAAACGCTTCGTCGCGTTACCTATTCTGATTAATGCACTGCTGATGACGGCGCTCATTTATTATGGCGGAGGCTGGTTATTGGATAAAATTCAATGGCTCGTTGATTGGTTTCCCAATTGGTTATCTTGGTTAACGTGGATCATTACCCCCGTTGCTGCGCTGACGTTGATTTCCATCACCTTATATTTTTTTAGTGCGGTATTAAACCTAGTGGCCAGTCCGTTTAATGGTCTGTTAAGTGAAGCCGTTGAAACAACAATAGCAGGGGCTGAAATACCGAATGAACCTTTTTTTCAGTTGATCTCTCGAACATTGCAGCGTGAGATGCACAAGCTGGGCTATTTTATTCCGCGTTATCTGGGCTTGCTTATCATTAGTTTTATTCCTGTGGTTAATATCGTCAGTCCGGTGCTTTGGTTTGTTTTTGGAGCCTGGGTCTTAACGTTGCAGTTTGTTGATTACGCGGTGGATAATAATGGCCATAGCTTTGCCGACTTGCATACCGCGCTTAGGCTACAACCCTTAACGACGCTCGGTTTTGGTTTTGTTGTGGGGCTTGGGTTTATGATTCCTGTGGTGAACTTGTTTGTCATGCCCGCGGCTGTGTGCGGAGCAACCCTTTACTGGAGTGAGCAAATAAAAGTTGAATTCAAACCTACCTAAAAATCACTTTAGGCTATGCTAAAGAGAGTATTAGCTTAATTTTAGGGGGGGCTATGAAGGCGCTCAATGTATTAGTTGTGGATGACGCTGCGTTTATCCGTGATTTGATTAAAAAATCCATGAGGGATGGTTATCCCAGTTTCAAAATACACGAAGCAGTCGATGGCCGAAAAGCTCAAAGTATTCTGAAAAATAATCCTATTGATTTGGTATTATGTGATTGGGAAATGCCTGAAATGTCGGGTCTTGAATTGATTACTTGGATGCGCGCAGAAGAGCGTTATGCCAAAACGCCTTTTATGATGATTACCAGTCGAGGCGAGCGTGATCATGTGATCAAAGCAGTAACAGCAGGCGTGAGTGATTACATCGGTAAGCCTTTCAGCCGAGATAGTTTTCTAGCTAAAGTGAATAAATTATTATCAAAACACCTTGGTCTTTCAATGCTAGAGACTCAACATGCTTCAGCGAGCGCCCAAGACACCAGTGTGGCTGCTTTAATGGGTGGTTCAACACAAGCATCGGTTAAACCTACCGCCAAGTCTTCGACTCAAAGCTCTGCTGCTCTCATGGGAAATCCTTTAGTCGATCAGTCAGCTAAACCCGCTGCGGTTGCTAAGAGTGGTGCTAAAGCGAAAGGCATTGCGGAGTTACGCTTCGGCTCAGGTGGTAGTGCAAAGTGCGTGATTAAAGATATTAATCTGCAAGAAATGTCGGGGATATTTAAGCGAGAGGGCCATATTCCGCAGCTATTAGAGCAAGTGGTATTGGATATTGTGGATCAAGATGCTGGTCAGGTTGCGCGCATAAACTGCTATGTTCGAATGTTACAAGCGATTGAAAACAATGCCGATGCTGCAACCATTAAAATTGTCATCCGCTATGTGGATGATGACCCTGTGAAGCTTGATACCTTATCGCGTTTTATCGCCAAAGTTCGTTAGTTAAGCCGCGTTAGCTGTTAAGTTAGCGCAGTGTTTATTTAACGTAATTTGGTAGAAAAACGATAACCCGTACCGCGAACCGTTTGAATTAGATGTTCGTGAGTGTTACCAAGCGCTTTACGCAAACGCCTGATATGAACATCTACCGTTCTTTCCTCAACGTATACATTGCCACCCCAAACTTGGTCTAGTAGCTGTGTGCGAGAATATGCACGTTCTTGATGCGTCATAAAAAACTGCAATAAACGAAATTCAGTAGGTCCGATATCAACGGGGTTTTGACAGGCCGTCACGCGATGACAAGCGGGGTCTAATATTAGGCCTTCTACTTCGATAGATTCTTCAATACCCAAGGGTGTTGCGCGTCGTAACACGGCTTTTAAGCGTGCGACAAGTTCTCTTGGGGAAAAAGGTTTGGTTATGTAATCATCTGCGCCTGACTCAAGTCCTTGTACCTTATTATCTTCTTCACCTTTTGCGGTTAATAAAATAATGGGGACTTCTTTGGTCAAGTCATCACGTTTTAGTTGACGGGTGAATTCTAGGCCACTGGTGCCGGGTAACATCCAGTCGAGTAGTATCATGTCAGGTTTACGGTCAATTATGCACTTATGAGCGTCCTGACAATTACTTGCTTCTAAGCAATGATAACCTGCCATTTCTAAGGCAACAGCGATCATTTCACGAATTGCGGCTTCATCGTCAACGATTAAAACTGTCCTGCCAGGCGCGGTCATAGGCTGTCCGTCATGTAGTTGTCATAAATTGATAGATTTATTACAACTGAACTTTGTTACAGCAGTGTGACAGGATGAACTAAATTCTATTTCTGTCTAATTGATTTATAAGTAAGCGAGAACCAATCCCAGCCAGACGGCAACACCTACCCAGTGGCTATTAATGAAGCCCGCAAAACAGCCCGCTTTATCTCGTGCACGAATAAGCCATTGCTGGTAAGTCATCAAGCCCACAGCCACCAGTAACCCTAAATAATAGAAAACATTTAAGCTCAATTCTGAGCCCAGTAACAACAAACAAAAAATAGCGATGCTTTGCATAACAGCAATCATCACCTTATCGGCATCCGCAAATAAAATAGCCGTTGATTTAATTCCGATTTTTATGTCATCGTCTCTGTCTACCATGGCGTACATCGTATCGTAAGCGACCGTCCAGCTTAGGTTGGCCATGTAAATCAACCAAACGTATTTAGGCAATTCGTCAGCCTGTGCTGAAAAAGCCATTGGAATTGCCCAGGAAAAAGCGGCGCCTAAGAAAATCTGAGGCAGGTGGGTATGACGCTTCATATAAGGGTAAATAGCGGCCAGTGCGGCCCCAGCAAAAGACAGCTGAATCGTTAAGGTATTAGTAAATAGTACCAAGACAAAAGCCGCGGTTAATAAGCTAAAAAATACGATCATCGCTTGCTTGCTTGTGACCGCTCCGGTCACAAGAGGACGGTTTATTGTGCGCTCGACGTGGCCGTCCACTTTGCGGTCGGCATAATCGTTAATAACGCAGCCTGCAGAGCGCATGAATATAACGCCTAGGGTGAAAATAATAACCAAGTTAAGGTCTGGAATACCTTTTGCGGCGATCCAAAGGGCCCACAGGGTTGGCCACAATAGAAGGTAGATGCCGACGGGTTTATTGAGGCGCGTCAATTCAATAAAAGGTCTGATTTTTGGCCAATGCTTGGCAATAACAGACTGTTGTAGCAAGCTCTGAATAGGGGTCATTGTATATCTTTTAGTTATTCAGTGGGTGGGTTTATAGCGCGGGAAGTGGCTTTGTGAAGGCTTCCGTTACGAGTACGGGTTTCTGTTGTAAATAGAATACAGAGCGTCTAGCCCATGATAAAGATAGATCATTATTAGGAATTTTATAAGCACTCATCTTACCGCGGCGCATCTTAGGGTGGTTGAATAAGTAAGCGCCAATGGATTTATTGCCCCAATCTTTTAACTGACATTCGTTGCCTGTTAATGTGCTTTTAGGCATACAAGTCCGTGCATACACTCTGGGCTTACCTTTCACGCTTAATACCACGTCACGACACCAAGCAATTTTTTGATTGCCTACGCACCCTAATAATAAGGCTTCTTGTTGACTCAGCTTGCGCCACCCTTGGGATAATACGTTAACTGTGAAGTCGCCATCACTTATGGCAATCAGCTGTGCCGTTAGAGAGCCGGTATCAAACAATGTTTTACGCCAATCTAAAGGGACCGTGAAGGTTTCTCGTTTATTCCGTGCAGACCATGACGGGAAAGATTGAGATAAATATTGGTTGATAATAGACTGATGATTCATGGCGCGGAGCATGGATGAAAATTGGGTTAAAGGCAAGATGACTAATCATTTGTGTTGATTTTTTAGGCGAGTAACAGTAGGTTACGGCAGCTTTAATCGTCATTATATAAACTAAAGAGAGTTGTACTCATGAAGAAATGGGAATGCGTTGTTTGTGGTTGGGTATACGATGAAGAAGAAGGTTGCCCAGAAGAAGGCTTAGCACCCGGTACCGCTTGGGCTGATGTGCCAGATGATTTTATTTGCCCGGACTGTGGTGTAGGTAAAGACGATTTCGAAATGGTTGAGATTTAATTTCAACGATTGTTAGAATACCATTCCACCGATACGAAGATAATAAAAAATGTCTCAAACCAAAGCCCCTGTGATTGTAATTGGAACCGGTTTAGCGGGTTATAACCTCGTTAAAGAATTCCGCAAACACGATGCTGAAACACCGGTATTAATGATTACGGCTGATGATGGGCGTAATTATTCTAAGCCAATGCTATCGACCGGTTTTACCAAAGGTAAAAGTGCCAGCGAGTTGGCGATGGGCGATGCGGGCAAAATGGCAGAGCAGTTGAACGTGACTATTCGCACGAATACTCGCGTCACAGGCATTGATGCTCCGGGACATATCGTTTTAATTGGCGAAGAGCCTGTCGAGTACAGTAAACTGGTGCTTGCATGGGGCGCAGAGCCTGTTAGCGCGCGCATTGAGGGCGATGCTGGCGAGCATGTTTTTGCTATCAACGATCTACAGGATTACGCTAATTTCCGTGCTGAATTGGATGGTAAAAAGCGCGTATTGGTTATGGGTGCTGGTTTAATCGGATGTGAATACGCCAATGATTTAAGTAATGGTGGCTATGACGTTGAAGTCGTCGCGCCAAGCAGCCAAATATTACCTAACCTATTGCCTGAGCAAGCCGCGAGTGCCGTTCAGCATGGACTGGAAGGGTTAGGCGTTAAGTTTCATTTAGGCCCGTTGGTTAGACGAGTCACTCAAACCGAAAAAGGGTTAGTGGCAGACTTATCGAATGGCGAACAGATTGAAACGGATATTATTGTATCCGCCATTGGTCTGCGTCCTCGTCTGGACTTGGCGGTTAAGGCCGGTTTGCAGGTGAATCAAGGTATCTGTGTTGATCGTTCGTTACGAACAACGGAAGCCGATATCTACGCGTTAGGAGACTGTGCCGAAGTCGATGGCACCGTTCTATTATATGTTATGCCTTTAATGGCTGGCGCCCGTGCTTTAGCTAAAACGTTAGCCGGTCAGCCAACGGACGTTAGTTATGGAGTGATGCCCGTAATGGTTAAGACCCCTGTTGTGCCTACCGTGGTATCACCTCCTCTAATAGACGGTCAGTGGGATATCGAGAGCAATGGCGTCAACGTAAAAGCGGTCTGCCGTGATGATGCGGGCTCATTATTAGGGTATGCTCTCACCGGAACTTGTGTTGCTGATAAAATAACGCTTAACAAAGAGCTACCCGCTATATTTAAGTAGCTTATTAAAGAAAACAAAAAGTAAGGATCAAAACATGCGTAAACCTGAATTGGCCGCTGCGATTGCAGAAGAAACGGGCCTGACTAAAGAAAAATCAAATGAAATAATCACGGTCATTACTGATCAGATTGGCAAAACTTTAAGTGAAGACGATACCGTAAGCCTGATTGGTTTTGGTACTTTTAGCCGTCGCTCACGTGCTGAACGTAAGGGTAAAAACCCTCAAACAGGCGCTGAATTAATTATTCCTGCGAGTAATACTGCAGCATTTAAGCCGGGTAAAGGCTTAAAGGAAAAAGTCCAATAACTGTGACCGACGCCTTATCGAATAAAGCTTTAACTCGATTATGGGTAGAAAAGCTGGTGGTGGGAGAAGGGCTTTGTCCTTTCGCTCATCCGATTATGGATAAACTCCATATCGAAGAATGTAAAAGCCAAGACGTAGAACACATTACCCGCGCATTTTTATCGTTATTAAATGAAATGCAGCTGGCAGATGATGATGATTTACCCACCGCATTATTTATTGTGCCGCAAGCATTGGCTGATTTTGATGATTATCTCGATTGGTTATTCTTGTGTGAAGATTTGCTCGAACAATCAGGTCTTGAAGGTGATATTCAGCTAGCGAGCTTTCATCCTCATTATGAGTTTGAAGGTGAAGATGGCGAATCGATGACTAATTATTCAAATCGCTCTCCGTTTCCTATGATTCATTTCATTCGTGAAAATCACATTAGTGAAGCATTAAAAACGGTAACTAAGCCAGAAGCGATACCTGAGCGTAATAAGCGACACATGCAGCGTTTGGGGAAAGAGGGATTATTGAAATTGATGCCAGAGTTAGCAGGTACCGCAATTTTCGTAAAAAAGTAAGCAGCTCGATCCAATGACCTGCCGATTATTAGATACTGACTGAATAAAAGTAAAGGTAGAAAACTATGAAATTCCGTATGTTACTCTGGGCCCTTGGCCTAATGATGAAGAAAGCCAGTAAGAACAACCCTGAGTTTATAAAGCAGCTTGTGGGTAAGGATTTTGCTTTTCAGATCCAGACTCAGGATGGACAAATAGCGCGTCACTTCGTTGTAAAAGGTGAGCGTATTAAGTCTAAAGGTGGCCTGGCCACAGATCCCGCATTCAGCATTTCTTTTAAAGATGCAGAAGCGGGCATATACATCATGACGGCGAAAGACAAAAATGCTTTTATGAAAGGCATTCAAGAAAAAGACATCAAGATCGATGGCGATTTGTCATTGGTTATGTGGTTCCAAAGCCTTGTGAAACACATTAAGCCTAAAAGTAAAAAGAAGAAGTAATTTAACTAAACTAAACGCTAGTTAGGCGATAATAATACCCGCTAGACTCAAACATTAAGGATGGCCAGATGAATCTTACTCAGAGGATTTTATTGGCGATGGCAGCAGCCATCTTGTTAGGAAGCGCAACACAGCAGTTATTGTTGTGGCCTGAAATACCCTCTTGGCTAGCCACCGCGTTAAGCGATGGTTTGGCCCAAGGATTATTTTATGTGGGTGGACAAGTATTTGTCGCGAGCTTAAAAGTTCTTGTTGTCCCTCTGGTCTTTATATCCCTGGTGTGTGGTACCTGTCAGCTGCAAGGCCAGAGTGCTCTGGGCCGTTTAAGTGTCAAAGCGATTGGTTTATATCTCCTTACTACCGCGATTGCCATTTCTATTGCCATCTTTGTTGCCGAATTATTGCAGCCGGGCATGGGCATTGAAATGACCACCACAGCGGATTTCGTTGCACCTGCATCTCAGCCTTTGAGTCAGGTATTTATCAATATTTTTCCAAATAACCCTGTAAAGGCGATGGCCGAGGGCAATATGCTGCAAGTGATTGTGTTTGCTATTCTGATTGGTTTGGCTATAGGTCGCAGCGGTGAACACGGTGAACGCTTATCTCAGCAATTTAAAGATTGGAATGAGATTATGATGACCTTAGTGACGCTATTAATGAAGTTAGCGCCGTACGGCGTTTTCTGCTTGTTATTCAGTTTATTTGCTAAGCAAGGTCTTGGGGTTATTGGTGATCTTGCTTTGTATATGGTAACCGTATTACTCGTTTTGGCCATCCACACTCTGGGTATATATCCATCCTTATTGAAAGCCTTTGCTGGACTAGACCCTTTCGTCTTTCTACGTAAAATGCGTAATACACAACTATTTGCCTTTAGTACGGCTTCCAGTTCAGCCACGATCCCAGTTACGTTGCGGGCAGTCGAGCAACGTTTGGGCGTGAGTAACCGCGTAGCGTCCTTTACAGTACCGTTAGGCGCGACCATCAATATGGATGGTACGGCGATTATGCAGGGCGTAGCGACGGTCTTTATCGCGCAAGCGTTTAATTTAGAACTAGGACTCACTGATTATCTATTAGTGATTGCAACGGCAACCCTTGCTTCAGTCGGAACCGCGGGTGTTCCAGGTGTGGGTTTGGTAACGCTAGCGATGGTTCTGCAGCAAGTAGGTTTGCCTGTTGAAGGTATTGCTTTGATTATTGGTGTTGATAGAATTTTGGATATGGTGCGTACAGCCGTCAATGTGACGGGTGATGCAACCGTATCGTGTATCGTGGCGAATTCAGAAGGTGCCATGGATAAAACAATTTTTAATGATCCCAATGCAGGTCTTGATGGTCTGCAGGACAGCAACGTGGAAACTCAATCTTAATGCTACGTTTATCTTTTCTTGTACTTGCGGGGGCACTTGCTTTTATTGCTAGTGCTCAAGCACGAGATACATACTCTACGAATCAGCCACCGATTGAATCAGAGTTAAAACAGACGGCTTCGGCTATGGATGAGTTTACGGCGTTGGAATATCAGCTAATAGAGACCACTGGCTTATTGAGCTTATCGCAACAGGTAAAATACAGCGCTCAGCGTTTAATTGCAGAGTCACTAGAGAGGCCGGAGGTTGCGACAACGGCGTCCGAGTCAACGACTAAGAGTGTTGTTATCAATCACGCTCAACACTTTGCGATTGCCAAGCAGCTTGCTAAACGATGGACGGAAGAACAGTGGCGCCAGCGTCTCTTAATACTCATTCATGGTGTACCGGTAAGGACGCAAAAATTGATACAGCAGCAACTAGCGCATCCGATGGTACAAGCTGCTCAGAATAAAGAACGTTCTGCAATCAGTGTGCAAAGCGATCCAGAATATCAACTTTATATGAATAAATTAAGGCAACGTCCTCCAGCCGCATCGCGCTGGACATTAGTTGAGAGCTTAGATGTACAGTCTGGTTTTTCAGAAATAATTATTCAAACTCGATTGGCTGTTATTAAAGAAATACAGCAGCAAGTTGAAGGTTGGCAACCAGAAGAATTGTGGCAAGATCAGGCTAGGCAAGACGTGTTAGAGTTTTTGTTTTACGCGTATCGTAAAACTTCAAATAGCGAATTGGAATATATTGCGGATAGCTTTAACAAACCTGAGCTGAACCGATTCTATAAAAGTGTGCTCAACACTATTAACTAAAGAGATCGCTATTAAATTAATCGTGAGCTGTTTTGTCATACCGAATTATTTGTTTAGCATTTGCACGAGTTCGTTTAGGTCGTCGGCTTTTTCCAAAAGATTCTCAGTGACGTCATGCACCGCATCTGCGGTGATACCCAAACGATCATATATATCATTATTGGGCTGTTCACAAGCGCCATCACCAAAACCGTGACTGCGTAATGAGCGTGTCGCGACGTAGAGTAAATTAGCACACGTACTGAATTTACCTTCATAACCTGGGTTGTGCTGACTGCGAAGAGCAATAACGACTTCTTCTGGCATACGCCATTGCTGCATCAATAAGCTACTGACTTGCTCGCGACTTATGCCCATTAAATACTTTTCAAGTAAGCTGCGATTAATGTGAGGATTCGCTTCAATATGGCGGTTGACCAACGCAAACTGCGGCGGAAAGATATGGCCTAAAATTAAATAACCAAAATTATGCAGCAAACCACATAGATAAGCGGTGCCTCTATTAGGCCGTTCTTTTGCGGGCATTAGACGAGCAAGTTCTCCCATTAAAGCAGCCGTCATCACTGCTTGCTGCCAAAAAGGTGCATAGCCGTTTGGGCCTTCTTTAGGTACCGCCAAGGTGCGGCCCAATGCTAGGCCTAGGGCTAGGTTAATTACAAGGTCAAAGCCTAACACTCGTATAACAGCATCTTCGACAGAGTTAATCTCACCTTTTACACCGTAATAGGGAGATTGAGCCCAACTCACTACTTGAGCCGCCATACCAGGATCCATTTCAACGATATCAGATAATTCCGAAGTGTCGGCATGTGTCTGGATACGAAGCTCTATAATTTTGCGAGCAGTTTCAGGCAGTGGTGGTAAATCTAAGGTTTCTTCTAAGCGCTGCTTGATGCGCAAAGGGGTAAATTGCTTAATTGCGGCGTGTACATCATCTAGATCTTGGGTTGGATTCTGTTGATCGCAGGGATCGGGAAGCGGTACGGTAAAATTCCCAATAATTGAGCTGGTGGTTAATGATTTAAAGCCATCGACGGGAAGAGTAATCCACTCATAGCTATCTCCTGACGTAAAAAATACTTGGGATTCTGTCAGTAGGTGTTCATCTATCATGCTATCAATTTGCGTTACTTGCGGCAGTGCAGGAAAGTCTTCAATACCAAACTTAGTTTTTAGTTTTATTAACTCATCCGATTTTAACGCATTAAATTGGCGACCACATTGCTGTGACAGTCGATTCAAATCTAGAATTCGATTACTGGGAATGACGACTTGAACTTGGCCAATACTGTCCTTCAAAAAGATAACTCGAGCAAGTTTACTGGAGTAACTGGTCATTGGGTTGCACTGCATAAGCTGGGATGTATCCTCGTCGCCGGTGATTTTGTAGTCAACTTTCCAGTCATTTAACACTTTTAAAACGGTGGCTGGAATGGTCATTATCGTGCCTGCATCATTAACTCTTATCTATTGAATATAGATCAGAATTAAATTCCTGCTGATAAAACCTCGAATTATGCTTGAGCAAATTGCTCTGCATTTCCTATCCAGCGTTTAATAAGAGTATCGACATGTTGTGGATGCTGATTAATTAACTGCTCTGCCATAACGTTTACTTGAGGTAATAAGTGGCCATCACGCTCAAGGTCTGCAACCGTGAGCTGCTGTAATCCTGTTTGGCGACTTCCCAATAGTTCACCCGGACCGCGAATGAGTAAGTCTTGCTCGGCAATATAAAAGCCGTCAGTACTGTCACGCATGACCCCTAATCGTTGCTTGCTTACATCACCCAAAGGCGCTTGGTAAAGTAATACACAATGAGATTGTTGATTCCCCCGGCCAACTCGACCTCTTAATTGATGCAGCTGAGCAAGGCCAAGGCGTTCTGGGTTTTCAATAATAATTAGATTCGAATTGGGTATATCAACACCGACTTCAATGACGGTCGTTGCGACCAATAAATCCAACTCATGATTTTTAAAGCACTGCATAATACTGACTTTTTCTTGACCCTTCATCCGCCCATGAATCAAGCCAATACGCAATTTGGGTAAGGCATCAGTCAGCTGTTGAGCGGTTACCTCAGCGGCTTGGCATTGCAGGCTTTCACTTTCTTCAATTAAGGTGCACACCCAATAAGCTTGGGTGCCGCCCTGACACACTTCATTGATGCGTTGAACGATCTCGTCTCGCCTTATATTACTGATAACGGAAGTATTAATTGGGATTCGGCCTTTGGGTAGCTCATCAATAACAGAGACGTCTAAGTCCGCATAAGCACTCATTGCCAATGTACGAGGAATGGGGGTTGCAGTCATTATTAATTGATGGGGTGCTAGGGTCTTTCCTTTGCCGCGTAAGGCAAGGCGCTGGCGCACGCCAAATCGATGTTGCTCATCAATAACCGCTAAGCCCAGTTGATGGAAGTCGACGTCATCTTGAAATAAAGCATGAGTGCCGATGATAAGCTTTGCCTCACCATTGGCGATCTCTGCTAAGACCTTCTTTCTCGCCTTGCCTTTCACCTTGCCGGTTAACCACGCGATTTTTTTACCGGTTCCTTGCTGTTTGAATAATGGCTCAAACCATTGCGTAAAATTCACTAGGTGTTGCTCTGCTAAAATTTCGGTCGGCGCCATAATGGCGACCTGATAACCTTCATCGACCATCGGGGCAGCGGCGAGCGCGGCGACTAATGTTTTGCCGGAGCCCACGTCCCCTTGCAGCAGTCTAAGCATTGGGTGAGGTTGATTAAGGTCAAATTGAATTTCCTCCACTACCCGTTTTTGTGCATCGGTGGGAATGAAGGGTAGAGAATCTATGATCAGTTGTTGGCTTGGGCCCATAAACTGAATCTGAGCGGCTTTTTCTTGTTTTACTTTAAGTCGTGCTCGGTGCATCGACAGCTGGTGAGCCAGTAATTCTTCCAAAATGAGTCGTCTTTGGCAAGGATGCTGGCCTGATTCTAACTGTTCTAGGTTGGCTTCTGCGGGTGGCTGATGTAAATACTGCAGAGCTTGAACGAGTGAGGACAGTTGCCACTCTTGCAGCCAGCTCGCGGGCAGTAACTCACGTAATTGGAATTTATTGGCGGCCAGCATTGCTAATGCTTGGCTAATCATAGTACGCAAGCGGCTTTGGCTGATGCCCTCAGTGGCGGGATAGACCGGTGTTAAGGTTTGCTCAAGTGTCTCCTCGTCAGCCGAAACGATCTGGTATTCTGGATGGTAAATCTCTAAACCACTGGCGCCACGACGCGCTTCGCCGTAACAACGAATCTCAGAGCCCTGTGAAAATTGACTTTTTTGACTGGCGCTAAAGTGAAAAAAGCGCAATCCAAGGCTGCCACTTGGGTCTTGAATTCTGACACTGAGGCTACGTCTTTTGCCAAATAGAATTTGGCTGCTGCGCACAACCCCTTGTACGACACAGGTCTGCTGAGGTCGCAGTGCCCCTATCGCAGTAATGTGAGTTCGGTCTTCGTAACGAAACGGCAAGTGAAAAAGTAGGTTTACTAGATCATGAATGCCCCAGTCAGCAAATTGTTGTGCCATTTTAGGGCCAACGCCTTTTAGTTGCGTCAGCGCTAAGTTCTTATCGATTAAGGATTGATTAGACATTTGCCGGCGGTATCCAATAGTAGATCGATGGCTTTTCCGCGCGGGAAACTTGCCCGCCACGCCAAGGCCACTGTTCTCGACGGAGCTGGGCTAGCGAAAGGCCGTGTGGTAATTAAGTTCGAATCCAAGTTACCCACCGCAGACTCTGGCAATACGGTAATTCCCAAGCCTGTTGCGACCATATATTTTAATGTTTCTAATGAGCTGCCTTGAGTGACGCTGCCCAGCCCATTATTTTTTGGTTGGCTTAATGCAGGACACAGGGCTAATACTTGATCACGGAAACAGTGTCCTTCACCGAGCAATAACAGGTTCTGGTCAGGTAATATCTCAGCATTAATATAATCCAGTTTGGTTAGCTCGTGATCTTGTCGCATGACAACGACGAACGGTTCGTCATAAAGTGATCGGGTTATAACATCAGGCTCATTAAAGGGCAGTGCAATGATAATGGCATCCAATTCCCCCTCTCTTAGTTGACGGCGTAATACTGCGGTATAGCTCTCTTCGATGAAGAGCGACATTTGAGGTGCTTGTCTGTGAACTTGTGGCACAAGATGAGGAAAAAGATAGGGTCCAATGGTGAAGATGGCACCCACTCTTAAAGGACTGCTTAACTGATCTTTACCGGTCTCTGCGAGCTCTTTTAATATTCGAGTTTCTGCGAGAATTTTTTCAGCTTGCTGAATGATCTTCTCTCCTAACGGCGTTGGGCTAACCGCACTTTTTCTGCGCTCAAAGAGAGCAATGTTCAATTCGCCTTCTAGCTTCTTTACCGCTACGCTCAAAGTAGGCTGGCTGACAAAGCATTTTTCCGCCGCTCGGCCAAAGTGACGTTCCTGGGCCAGGGTTACAATATAGCGTAATTCGGTAAGAGTCATAATGTCTCGTTAATTATGAGGAGCTGCTTTTATCAGCCATGTCAGCTCGGTACTGTTTATTGTGCACCGTTAATTAAAACTGATATTTTGATTTATATTAACTATTGCAATAAAGAATAGAAAGTCTATGTTTAGCTAAACTTAACCTAAACCGTTCAATTATGTCGTGTAATTAAGCAGTACAATTTAAGGAGCAGCAAATGGCGCGAATTTTAGTTGTCGGTGCGGGTGATATAGGCGGTCAGTTGGCCATTAAATTGGTGCAATCTGGCCATGACGTTTGGGGACTGCGCCGATCTGACAAGCCAATAGGTCACGGTGTCGAAACGATAGTCGGTAATGTTGCCGAACCTGAAACCTTGCTCGATATTCCCAGTAATATCGATATATTAGTATAT
This sequence comes from Oleispira sp., assembly GCA_051275515.1. Classification (GTDB taxonomy): domain Bacteria; phylum Pseudomonadota; class Gammaproteobacteria; order Pseudomonadales; family Oceanobacteraceae; genus Oleispira. Next base: position 14,016 of record JBNMOT010000024.1, read on the forward strand.
AGCGTCGCGTCACCCGTGTTCTCTAAGGAGGGCTACCACAAATATTATTACTGCGGCATTCGCTACGTACTACACGCCTTAAAAGCCCAAGGGCATACTCCTAAACACGCCTTCTTTACTTCCAGTTCCAGTGTTTATCATCAAATGGATGCTTCTTGGGTTTACGAAGACAGCCCAACGAACCCCAATAGCTTTGCCGGTAAAGAATTATTGTTGGCTGAAAGTGCATTAGAGAAAGGCTATATTCCATCGACATCCGTGCGTTTCCCGGGCATTTATGGTCCAGGTCGAAATCGTATGATTGAGCAAGCTCGCCACGGCGGACATTGCGACCCGAGTCCAGAAGTCTGGACGAATCGAATTCATCGTGATGATTGCGTCGGAGTATTGCAGTTTTTAATTGAGAAAGCCTTGGTAGGCGAGTCGATTGAGAATATTTACCTTGCGTGTGACTCACAGCCAGTGACGTTATACGACATACTAGAATGGATGAAAGATAGAATTGGTGAAGTGGAGCCAGACTATGAATTACCAGAAGCCACGCGTCGAGCTAATCGTCGCTGCAGTAATAAGCGTTTGATCGAGGCGGGTTATGCCTTTAAATTTAATAATTATCAGGAAGGGTATGAGTATGTGTTACAAGAATTAGGGCTATAACGAGATGATACAGCCCTAAAATCCTCATGGGTGCCAAGCAACCGTTAGGATTAGTCTAATTCTAAAATACCATCCATTTCTACGTCGGCATTCTTAGGCAGCTGAGAAACACCTATCGCAGCACGAGCAGGATAAGGCTGTACAAAATATTCAGCCATCACCTTATTTACCGTGGCGAAGTTACTTAAATCGGTTAAGAAAATATTCAGTTTGGCTATATCTTGCAAGTGGCCCCCAGCGGCTATACAAACGGCCGTGAGATTATCAAACACTTGGCATATCTGTGCTTCGATGTCACCTTCGACCATCTCCATTGTTTCCGGTACTAAAGGAATTTGGCCAGACAGATAAACCGTATTATTGACTTTTACGGCTTGTGAATAAGTACCAATGGCTTGTGGTGCTTTGTCGGTATTGATAATGGTTTTGGCCATGACAACTACTTCCTTACTGAATAATATCTAAAAAATTTATAACCTCGTCTCTGAGGTTTGTTAACAAAAAGCTTAGTTTTTGATACGTACAATCTTGTTAATGCCGCGAATGTTCCGTAAGCGCCGAATAACCCGCGCAAGGTGTTTACGCCCCTGAACACTCAACTGTATTTGTGTAACGCTGAGTTGTGCATCACGATCTTCGACGCTAATCCCTTCAATGTTTGCGTCCGCTTGCGTAATCGCTGCAGCGAGTTCTGCCACAAGACCTTTACGATTTTCTAAGTACAGACGCAAATCAACAGAGAACTCACTGTCGATGTCTTTATCCCAGCTTAGAATCACACACTTCTCAGGATTCCCTCGAATATCCTGAACGTTTTTGCAGGTTTCGGTATGAATCACTAAGCCGCGACCAGAGCTAACGTTAGCGAGAATAGGGTCGCCGGGGATTGGGCTACAGCACTTAGCAAAGCTCACGACTAAGCCTTCGGTGCCTTTAATGGCTAGAGGGGCATCGTCACTCATGTGATCAAGGTCTATGTCCGTATCTTGAGCCACTAACAAGCGGCGAGCCACTAACGAAGCCATGCGATTGCCTAAGCCAATATCTTCCATAATATCTTCAAGGAATTCGAGACCTGTTTCTTCTAAGACCAAATCGATATGCGCTTGGTCTATGTCGTCCATCGATTTACCGAGGGAACTCAGTGCTTTGTGCAACAGACGTTCACCTAAAGAAACCGACTCCGAGCGTCGCTGACTTTTTAGGAAGTGACGAATATTAGAACGAGCCTTGCCGGTGACAACAAAGCTTAGCCACGAAGGGTTTGGTTGCGCGCCAGGAGCCGTGACGATTTGCACCGTCTGGCCATTTTGTAATTTAGTGCTTAGCGGTGCGAGTTGGCGATCAATGCGGCACGCAATGCAGGAGTTACCGACATCGGTATGAATCGCATAAGCAAAATCGACTGTAGTGGAGCCTTTAGGCAGTTCAAAGATACGACCTTTTGGAGAAAAGACATAAATCTCATCAGGAAATAAATCCACTTTCACATGCTCGATAAACTCGATCGGGCTACCGGCACTCTTTTGTAATTCTAATAGATTTTGCACCCATTGTTGTGCACGCTGGCTGCCACTGGTATTGGTCGCGGTATTAGAATCTGATTTATACAGCCAATGAGACGCGATACCGTGTTTCGCCATCGCATCCATTTCTTCAGTACGTATCTGAATCTCAATGGGGACGCCACTGATGCCAATGAGCGAGGTATGAAGCGACTGATAACCGTTGGTTTTGGGAATGGCGATGTAATCTTTAAAACGTCCTGGAATCGGTTTATAAAGATTATGTACGGCGCCCAATATGCGGTAACACATATCAACGGATTCTACGACGATGCGGAAACCATACACATCAAGAATATCATTCAAGGATTTGCGCTGATTTTTCATCTTGGTATAGATGCTGAACATGTGCTTTTCTCGACCGAACACGCGACTCGGAAGGTTTTCTTCTTTTAAGCGTTTACGTAACGAGGAAGCAATCTTATCCACAAGCGCTTTACGATTACCCCGTGCATTGGTTACCGCCTTACGGATTAGCCCCGAGCGCATGGGATACATCGCATCAAAACAGAGTTCTTCCATTTCGACGCGCACGCTGTTCAAACCGAGTCGGTGAGCGACAGGGGCATAAATATCAAGGGTTTCTCGGCCAATACGACGACGTTTATCGGGTCGCAGAGCGCCTAATGTCCGTAAGTTGTGCAAGCGATCAGCTAGCTTAACCAGCATGACGCGAATATCTTTTGCCATTGCCAGAACCATCTTTTGAAAGTTCTCGGCTTGCTGTTCTTCTTTGCTCTCAAATTTTATGTGCGTCAGCTTACTTACGCCATCCACTAATTCAGTCACCACATCGCCAAATTGTTCCGCTAATGCGACTTTGGGAATACCGGTATCTTCAATCACATCATGCAGCATCGCAGCCATGAGACTTTGATGGTCGAGACGCATGTTGGCTAAGATATTGGCAACCGCTAATGGATGAATAATATAGGGTTCGCCACTGCGACGGCGTTGGCCTGTGTGGGCTTGTTCCGCATAAAAATAGGCGCGGCGCACCAGCTGAATGTGTTCGGTAGAAAGGTAGGTAGAAAGTCGATCAGATAAGGCGTCTATTGTTGGCACGGCTGAGACCTAAGTGATGAAATTTCAAACCGAGTAGGCTGGGCCTAAACTCGGTTTGTGAAGGCGAGAATTACTCTGCGTCTTCGGCTTCTTGAGCTTCCATGCCTTTAGTCGATATAAGACCTGCAGCAATTTCGCGTAAAGCGATTACCGTTGGCTTATCACCTTCAATAGGGACTAAGGGTTCAGCGCCTTGCACCGCGATCTGGCGAGCACGCTTAGTGGCCAACATGACCAATTCAAAACGGTTATCAACGTTTTCTAGACAATCTTCAACGGTTACGCGAGCCATGAATTAATTTCCTGCAGGGTTACAAAATTTGGGTTCGTTGTCTGAGCATTTAGCCAATCGACAATTATGACCCTATAGTTTAGCGAATACAGCGCCATGATTGAAGCAATAGTGGAAACTATTTGGTTATTTTTTAACTAATTCAGCAGATTTTCTAATAATTGCTGCTGTTTTTGACTTTGCACGGCCGTTCTTTGGCGGCGCGCGAGCACAACCGCGCGTAATTCTTGTAATGCCGCATCAAAATTATCGTTAATAATTAGATAGTCGAATTCACCATAATGGCTCATTTCACCGACAGCATCGTGCATGCGACGGTCAATAATATCTTGAGCATCAGTGCCTCGACCCGTTAAGCGCTTCAGTAACTCTTCTCGGCTGGGTGGCAGTATGAAAACACTGATCATATCGGGCATTTGTTGGCGAATCTGATCGGCCCCTTGCCAGTCTATTTCTAAGATGACATCGCGACCCGCCTCTAATTCTTGTTCAACCCAGATCTGTGACGTACCGTAAAAATTATCAAAAACCTGAGCATGCTCTAAAAAGGCATTTTGCTCGATTAGTGTTTTGAATTCATCTTGATTAACAAAGTTATAATCTTTGCCGTTTATTTCTCCTTTGCGCGGAGCGCGTGTGGTGTGAGAAACCGAAACACCAATCATGTCTGATTGCTCTAGTAGCGCTTTTACCAGGGTTGTTTTACCTGCACCAGACGGTGCGGAGAAAACATAGAGTGTACCAGTGGATTTTTTTTGCATAGCCATCTCAGATCATATTCGAACATCATTAGTGACCCTTATTTTAACCTGTATCGGACAATGCTAAAATACGTTGTTACAAATTGAGGCGAAATAGCCGTAATGAGCGCAACTATCTTCATGATATGTCGTTATAATGCGCGCTTTTATTGATTGAGAGTTATCCATTGTTATGGGAAATCGTTGTATGAGACCTAGTGGCCGCCAAGTAAACGAATTACGTGAAGTGCGCATCACTCGAAATTTCACTAAACATGCAGAAGGTTCGGTATTGGTTGAATTTGGTGATACCAAAGTGATTTGTACCGCCAGTGTTGAAAAGGGCGTGCCTCGTTTTATGCGCGGCGAGGGTAAAGGTTGGATCAACGGTGAATATGGAATGCTTCCTCGCGCTACCGGTAATCGTATGATGCGTGAAGCGGCAAAAGGTAAGCAGACAGGCCGCACGGTTGAGATCTCGCGTTTAATTGGTCGTTGCCTGCGTGCGGCGGTCGATATGAAGGCGTTAGGTGAATTCACTATCCAATTGGATTGTGATGTTATTCAGGCAGACGGTGGTACACGCACGGCGGCGATTACCGGTGCGTTTGTGGCACTACAAGATGCGCTTAACGGTTTGATTGCAGCGGGTAAGGTTAAAACAAACCCCATTAAAAGCCCAATTGCAGCGGTATCGGTGGGTATTTATGACGGTATTGCGGTATTGGATTTGGATTACGCAGAAGATTCTGTTGCTGAAACTGATTTAAATGTAATTATGACGGCTGCGGGTGGTTTTGTTGAAATTCAAGGGACTGCAGAGCAAGAAGCTTTTTCGCCAGAAGAGTTGGCCGCTATGCTGGCATTAGCGAAAGACGGTATTGTGCAATTGTGTGCAAAACAGCAGCAAGCCTTAAGTGAATAAATACTTACTCATAAAAACACCCCAAAGGTCAGATTGAGTATCCAAATTTTGGGGTGCAGTTCACAGTAAGCTGACTTGGGCTTTATTGTAGAATCCTAATGAGTCTTAGTGTTTAACGCTAACAACCCAGTAAGTTCTATTCGTTATCATCAAATTCGTATTCTACCAGAACCGGTGCATGGCTGCTAAAAATTTGGTTTTTAAGAATCTTAGATTCCACCACAAACTGGCGTAAGTCTGGGGTACAAATCTGATAATCAAAGCGGAAACCATCGGTATTGCGACGACGAGCTTCTTCATCTGGCCAATAAGTGAATTGGTTTTCACCAAAATTCGCTTCGCGAAAGGCATCAACAAAGCCAACCGGACCAAATGCTTGATCTAAAAATGCGCGCTCTTCTAATAAGAAACCAGGCTCATCTTGTTGTTGTCGCCAATTGGCAACATCAATTGTTTTATGAGCCGCTTCAAAATTACCACAAAAAATAAAATCACGACGCTTACGACGTGTCTTTTTCAAATGGCTTAAAAATTCTTGCTGGAAAACAAGCTTATCTTTTAAGCTATGGAAAGCATCTTCTTTTGGAAAAAGAATACTGCCAATGCTGACATTTTCAAAATCCGCTTGAATATAACGTCCTTGAAAATCACACCCAGGAAAGCCTAGCCCTGTCATAATTGCTTTTGGCAATTCGCGGGTATAGATAGCGACACCTGAATAGTCGTCGGTTTCCCCTTCGAAAAAATATCCATTATAACCCTCAGGGTATAATACGCTGTCGGGCAGCTTATATTCTCTATCTAGGGTGTTTTGGATGCACACAACATCCGCTTGCTCTTCATTCAGCCATTCGAAGAGCCCTTGTTCGGCCGCTTTATTTAAGCCGTCAACGTGTAGGCTGATGATCCTCATATATGGTTCCCGCATACTGAAGAGTGTATGATACCCGATCTAGGGGATCTAGGGTAACTTCTGGTTGAGATTCTCGGTTGCTGAAACCAGAAGCAATATTTATTAAGGCTTATTATGCAAAACTATCAGCGTGACTTCATTGAATTTGCTATCAAACAAGGTGTTCTAAAGTTTGGTGAGTTTACACTTAAATCAGGTCGAGTAAGCCCCTATTTCTTCAATGCTGGTTTGTTTAATACGGGTAAAGCCTTAGCAGAAATTGGCCGCTTTTATGCCGCCGCACTTGAAAGCGCTGGGGTTGATTATGATGTTATATTTGGCCCAGCGTACAAGGGCATTCCTTTAGCTACAACCTTGAGCGTAGCTCTTTTTGATAAATATGGAAAAGATGTTCCGTATGTCTTTAACCGTAAAGAAGCAAAAACCCACGGTGAGGGCGGCACATTGGTTGGATCGGCGCTAGCAGGCCGAGTATTGATCGTTGATGATGTAATTACGGCAGGTACGGCCATTCGCGAAGTGATGACTATGATAAAGGCGGCACCAGGGGCGACACCTGCCGCGACGTTAATCGCATTAGACCGACAAGAAAAAGGCAAAGCCGAAGCGTCTGCGATTCAAGAAGTTGAACGCGACTACGGTATTCCCGTGATCAGTATTGTTAAGTTAGAACAAGTATTAGCCTACGTTGCTGAGCAGCCAGAATTAAAGCAATATGCTGAATCAATTACAGCATATCGTAAAAAATACGGAGTATAGGTATGAGGCTCGTAACGGGCACTTTAATATTAGTCTTAATTAGCCCAGTGGCTTTTGCCGCTAAGCTTTACCGCTTTAAGGTAGAGGGTCGAGTGATGATTAAGGATCATGTCCCTCCTGAATATGCACAAATGGGTTATCAGATTCTAAACGATCAAGGTTTGGTTATTAAGAAAATTGAACCTGCGCCAACGGCGTCTGAATTGGCCGCGATAGCGGCAGTAAAAGCGATAAAAGAAGCGCGCCTAGAGCGTATTCGTATTCGTCGAGAAGCCGATCAAGCTTTGTTACGGGTTCATTCCAAACCTGCGGACGTTGAGCGAGCTCGTCAGCGCAGTGTTGATGCTATCGATGGTTACGTTGGTTTGCAGCAGCGCCGTATTCTTGTTTTCACTGATAAGCTTGAGCGAGCTCAAGGACGAGCGGCGAATCAAGAACGTGTAGGTTTAGATGTTCCCGTTGAAATGCGATTTGAAATTGCTCAACTGCAGAAACAAATTCGCGAAAGCCATGCCAATATTAACATTCGTAAGACAGAAAAAATCGAAAGCACTAAGCGCTTTGCGAGTGAATATGCTCGAATGCGTATTTTATTAAAGTATCCGCCGGGAACGCTAGAGAGTGATATTCCTCTCGAAGATGATGTTTCTCTGAATGAATGATGGCAGTGCTGAAATACCCACGTATAAAAAAGGAGCCATGGCTCCTTTTTTTATACGTTAACAGAACTGCCAGATCAGCACGCTAGCCATTACTGCGCAGTAATTGGTGGCTAATTAAGGCCCACTGTTCTGGCCAATGCTGAGTCGGTGAAACACTGAATTCAGTTCGCACATATTGACGAATGCGCCCTTCAATCAGTGCATTTAATAGGTTGGCTGTCGCGGCAAGCGGTATGCTTGTTACCTTTTGCTCGCGCAACTCTGCCTCACGTAAAATCTGCTTAAACTGCGTTTCTAAGCGCTCAAAGAACTGGTGAATACGTTGACGTAGACGATCTGTTTCTCCTGCCAGTGCATCACCTGCTAAGAGGCGGCACATGCCAGGGTTTTTTTCTGCAAAGGTCAAAACCAATGTCATTGTTTTTTCACAGCGTACGGTCGCTTCAGAAAAATCCTGCAAAATACGACTGGTGCGAGAAAAAATAGCATCTTCGATGAATTCGATTAAGCCTTCAAACATTTTCGCTTTACTGGGAAAGTGGCGATACAGAGCCGCTTCAGAAACCCCAACAGTTTTCGCAATATTGGCCGTTGTGATTTTACCCCCTGGGTTTGCTTCCAGCATATGGACCACAGCTTGCAATATTTGCTCGCGACGGGATATTTTGATTTCCGTTTCGCTCATCATTCTTCCCCAATTAAGCTTTACGGTTGGTAATCAAGGTGCCGACACCTTCATCAGTGAATAGCTCTAATAGCGTCGCATTTGGTACGCGGCCATCAATAATATGAGCACTGGTTACCCCAGCATGTACGGCATCAAGCGCACATTGGATCTTAGGTAGCATACCACCATAAATGGTACCGTCGGCGATTAACTCGTCGACTTCTTTCGTGCTTAGTCCCGTTAATACCTCACCATTCTTATCTTGCAATCCCGAAATATTAGTAAGCAATATCAGTTTTTCAGCACGTAATACTTCGGCCACTTTTCCTGCGACAAGGTCGGCATTAATATTATATGAAGCCCCTTTCGCATCGACTCCAATCGGGGCGATAACCGGAATAAAATCGCTCTGAGAAAGCATGTCTAATACCTGAGTATTTACTCGGGTTACTTCACCTACATGACCAATATCAATAATTTCAGGCTGCTGCATATCAGGAGATTGTTTGGTGACGTGTAATTTTTTGGCTTGTAAGAGTTGACCGTCTTTACCCGTTAAACCAATGGCCTTACCGCCATTTTGGTTAATAAGATTGACGATGTCTTTGTTTACTAATCCGCCTAAGACCATTTCGACGACATCCATTGTTTCACTGGTGGTCACGCGCATGCCATCAATAAATTCACTTTTGATATTTAATTTATCAAGTACTTCGCCAATTTGTGGCCCGCCGCCATGCACAACAATGGGGTTAATGCCAATCAGTTTGAGCATAACCATGTCACGAGCAAAACTATTTTTGAGTGTCTCATCCGTCATCGCGTTGCCGCCATATTTAATGACGATGGTCTTGCCACTGAACTTTTGCAGGTAAGGCAGGGCCTCACTAAGCACCTTGGTGGTGATCACTGCTTCTTTGCGACTCAACGGCATGGATTAATTTCCTAAGTTAAAAATAGATGAGCAAATAAAAATTCTTTCAGCGGAACATTATAGCTTGGCCGCCTAGTAGAATCATCTATCGAATGAGTATCACGGGCAAAAAGGCTGCAATGAGACCATTCTCATCACCGTTCCCTAAATGTAGACGTGTCGAAAAATGCGTTAGAAGGGTATTTGCAATTCAGGTGCGTGGCGCTGCAATGCGTTTTTATACAATAACTGAATGCGTTGTAAAGCGGCGCTATCATCAGCGGCAAAACGCAAAGTCAGTTTGGGTGAGGTGTTAGACGCTCTGACCAAGCCCCATCCATCGTTAAAATCAGAGCGAATACCATCAATCGTCGAAACACGAGCGCCTTGTTGCAATGTAGGCTCAGAAGCTAGCTTCTGAATGATGGAAAACTTGCTCTCATCATCGGTGTTAATCGTAATCTCTGCGGTTGAAACATCATCAGGAAATTCAGCAAAAATCTGTGATACAGAATCCATTTTATGGCTGAGTAGTTCTAATAAGCGTGCACTGACATAAAGGCTGTCATCGAAGCCATACCAGCGATCACGAAAATAAATGTGGCCACTGAATTCGCCCCCTAATGTCGCTTGCAGTTCTTCCATTTTCGCTTTCATCAGGCTGTGGCCTGTTTTCCACATAGTTGGGCGGCCGCCAAATCGGGAGATTAATTGATTTAAACGGCGTGAAGATTTTATGTCGTAAACCACATCACAGCCTGGCTGGCGGCTGATAATGTCTTTGGCCAAGAACATCAGAATACGATCGGGCATTATGATCATGCCTTTTTCATCAACAAGACCGATTCGGTCGCCATCACCGTCAACAGCAATGCCTAGGTCAGCGTGGTGATCAACCACCGCTTGTTGAAGGGCGATCAAGTTTTTGGGATCACTAGGGTCTGGGTGATGGTTGGGAAAATTCCCATCAACATCACAAAAGAGTGGCACGACGTCTAGCCCCATCGTTTTTAATAGCTGCAAGCCAATAGGCCCTGCGATGCCATTACCGGCATCAAACACAACCTTAAGCGGTCGACTTAATTGGATGTCGTTCTGAATGCGTTCCAGATAGTCTTGGCTTAGGGTCTTTTGTTCTATCAAACCTTGTCCGGTGCGGAAATCTTTGCGCTGAATTCTATGATAAAGCGCCATTAACGATTCTTTGGACAGCGTTTTGCGATGGATAACAATCTTAAATCCATTGTAGTCAGCCGCGTTATGGCTGCCCGTGACGATAACCCCGTTTGTGCTATCTAATTCATGGCACGCATAATACATCATGCCCGTGACGACGGAGCCGATGTTAATAACATTACAACCTGTGGCAAGTAGCCCTTTTTGCAATGCCAAAGCAAGCTCTGGGCTTGATAATCGACCGTCCCAGCCGAGCACAACGTTGCTTTCGCCACGAATTAATAGTTCGCTACCCAGTGCTAAGCCGATTTGTTCGGCAACCCCCGGGGTTAAGTTATCTTTAACGGTGCCGCGAATGTCATAAGCACGAAAAATGGACTGAGCGACATTAGTGTGACTATGATCAACTTCTTCAACCATAACTTGAGGAATAGAGGCGATACTCTGGCTAGGTACTGAGCGTATTCTAGGAGGTTTTTTCGCGGTCTGTTTAAGCTCAATTTTTTGTTTTTCACGCTTGCTTTTAGGCTCAGAGTTTTCATCGATATCACTAATAATGCTTTTCGAAAGTGCTAAATGCTCCATCGCCTTAGCGATATCATGAAAGACTTTGATATTGAAATTAGGCAAATCATTCTCGCCTTTGCGAAAAAGCTGTCGAACATAGTTGAGCAATATAAGTTGGTTGTAGTCGATTTCACGTTTTTGCAGCCAAGTAATCAAGAGCAAGGTTATGAGTGTGCCCAGTAGCGCAAAGATCCAGGGCGTAACGATGGATGTTGTGGCCAGTTGAGGTCGAGTATCGGCTGGAATAAAGGTTAAAAACCAATAATCATTAATAGATTCTGTAACAACCGTTAAGCGTGAGGCGCTTCTTTTACCAATTTCAAAAACCTGAAGACCTTTGCTTGGGTCGTCTTTTAAAACTTGTCGCGTGGAAATTAAACCATGTTTTGCTGCGGCGCCTTGGCGCAGTTGATCTAGCCAGTCGCTGCCGTATTCAATGAGCAAGACACCCTTAATGCTTTGTGAATAATCTCTGATGGGTGTGGCAAGATAAAAGTGCATGTCGCCATTGAGTTGCACCGCTTCTAGTGGAGATTCTTTACCTTTAAGCGTTTTGGTTACCAGCTCTTGAGCGGCATAGCCCAGTTTATTTTTCAGTCCTAGGGCACTTATATTATCCAAGATAAAAATTTGTTCTGCCCCATTAATCAGAGATTTAAGGGTGCGTTTCCAACTAAGATCTTCTTGATCTAAATAAGCGACTGTTTGTTCATGGCGAGCCGCATTCTTTTGTTGTATCTGTGTTTCAGACAGCTTGGTTCTAAGACTATAAGCCATCTGCTGAGCCATAGCATGCGCGTATGCTTTGTCTAAGCTAGCTTGCTCAAATAGATTTACTTGCAAGCTTTGCATTGAAAGGCCGAGGGAAATAAATAATAAGGCGACCCAAATACCCAGTCTGCTATAAAACGCCAATGTGCGCTTAGGTGCTTTCATTTCCACGGCCACGTATTTCCTTGTAATTATGATAGGTTAGCAGGGATGGCAATAATCGTTATTACTATACTTCTTATTAACTATCTTTTGCAGTCTAGAACTAGTTTCTACCGGAGTGGCCAAAACCCCCTTCACCGCGGTCTGTGGCTTTAAATTCTTCAACGATATTAAATTGCGCTTGAACCACAGGAACAATAATTAATTGCGCTAATCGTTCACCGATGTCGATTGTAAAGGCTTGCTGTCCACGATTCCAGCACGAGATCATGAGCTCACCTTGATAATCAGAATCAATCAACCCTACTAGGTTACCCAGTACGATGCCATGCTTATGGCCTAGGCCTGAACGCGGTAAGATCATAGCCGCAATTGAAGGGTCTTCTAAGTAGATAGAAAGCCCGGTTGGAATGAGCTGAGTTTCGCCAGGATGCAGTGTGAGAGAAGTATCTAAGCAGGCGCGAAGGTCTAAACCTGCAGAGCCCGACGTTGCATACTCAGGCATGGGGATTTCATTACCGATACGGGGGTCCAGTACTTTTACTTGCAGTTGTTTCATCGTTCTATATCTCTTTAGGGCTTAAGTTTTTAGTATATTGATGAGCGATTAACTCAATTAAATCGTGTGACAAAGCGGACTTAGATGCCCGGGGAAAGTCTTGTTGATTCTCACCCCAAAATGCAGTGACTGAATTGCTATCGCTATTAAAACCAATGTCAGTATTGGACACATCGTTGGCAATAATCATATTAAGGTGTTTGCTTGTTAATTTACCGCGAGCGTAACTGGCGACCTCTTGAGTTTCAGCGGCAAACCCTACGACAAAGGGGGGTTGTTCTAATTGAGCAATCGTGGCGACAATATCAGGGTTTTTTACCAATGCCATTTGCATGTGTTCACCCGTTTTTTTGATTTTTTGTTGGGCAATGTGAAGAGGTCGATAATCGGCCACGGCGGCGGCGGCAATAAATATATCGCAATTTTGTTGTTGTTCAAGGCTCGCGGCCAGCATCTCACTCGCACTTTCTACTGGGATTATCGTGACTTTTTCGGGCCCTGCTAAGCGCACTGGGCCGCTAATGATAGTGACTCTTGCACCCGCATCTCGGGCCGCTTCTGCTAGGGCATATCCCATTTTCCCAGAACTGTGGTTACTGATAAACCTGACGGGATCGATGGCTTCACGTGTCGGCCCCGCGGTGATAACAACGTCTAATCCTGACAGTGATTTAGAGGTAAATAACTTCGCGCATTGCTCGGCAATTAAACTCGGCTCTAACATACGCCCAGGGCCAAAATCACCGCAGGCTTGTTCGCCATCAGCGGGACCAAAGCTATGAAGCTTTTTACCTTTAAGGTCGATTAGGCGTTTAAGATTGGCTTGTGTCATTTCATCACGCCACATCGCTTGATTCATGGCTGGGCATATTGCTAAAGGCGCTTCACTGGCAAGGCAAAGGGTGGTTAATAAGTCATTGCCCATGCCGTGAGTAAGGCGTGCGATAAAGTCGGCAGAGGCCGGCGCGACTAAAATAACATCAGCCCAGCGTGCTAATTCGATGTGTCCCATGCCCGCTTCTGCTTCAGGGTCTAACATTGAATAGTGGACCGGATTTCCTGACAAGGCTTGTAAGGTCAGTGGGGTGATGAATTCTTGCGCAGCGGTGGTCATAACGACGCGTACTTCTGCTTTTGCTTTACGCAGTTCACGAACCAGCTCGGCGGCTTTATAAGCTGCGATGCCACCGGTTACACCTAATAAAATGCGTTTGTTGCAAAGTTGTTGCATGGGAATGCCCTTTAGAGATCTGCCAGCAGTATATCAGTGGAATCGGCTAATCAAAAAGGGGATATGAGTTTTCGTTAAGGGTTGATTTTACGGCCCGACTTTAAGGGATTAAATATATCAATAACAGACTGGCCAGCAGACGAACGGCCGAAAGAGAATGTGTTGGTGCACTTAGGCATAAACAAAGTAAGGCATTTATGACGTTTTTTTGCAAAAAAAATAGCTCCCGAAGGAGCCATTTTTGTTTGTTCTTTAAGCTGTTATAAACGCCTCACAATTTGTTGTTTGACGTTAGATTATGTGAATGACATTTATTTAAAGCGGTTGGCCCAAATACTATTAATACCAGCATTAAAATCAGTCTGTCGCCACACGGCGATGGCATTGCCGTTGCTATCAAACGTGACTTGAGGGTCAATATTGCCAACATCTGCGTTTGTCTCAATCTGTTCGGCGTCGCCCCAGCCAGTGCCATTAAAACGGTTGGCATTAATGTTATAAAAGGTACCAACACTTTGGTACCACACCGCAATGGCATTGCCGTCGTTATCAAACGCGATTTGAGGATCACTAGCGCCACTTGTGCTTTCTTCAATCTTTTCGGCGATACCCCAGATTGTGCCATCAAAGTGGTTGGCAAAAATGCTATAAACATTATCGGCTGATTGGGCCCAAACTGCGATGGCATGGCCGCTGCTATCAATCGCGACTTGAGGTTCATAGGCGCCACCTGTGTCCGTCTCAATCAATACTGCATCGCTGCCCCAGGCCATGCCATCAAAGCGGTTTGCCATAATGTTATCAACACTACCATCGTTTTGCTGCCACACAGCAATGGCATTGCCGCTGCTATCAACCCCGACTTGGGGAGAGGAGGCTTCACCTGTCTCCGTCTCAATCAATCTGGCGGTGCCCCAGTTTGTGCCATTAAAACGGTTGGCCCAAATGCTCGTTATACCATCCCGTATGCTCCACACTGCAATTGCATGGCCGCTGCTATTCATCTCGACTTGAGGATCACTGGCGCTATATGCGCTTGTCTCAATCTTTGCGGCGGTGCCCCAGCTTGCGCCATTAAAACCGTTGGTCCAAATGTTACTAACACGATTATCTTCATCAAATTGGGCCCAGACTGCGATGGTATTGCCGCTGCTATCAGTTGCGATTTGAGCATCACTGGCGTTACCTGTGCCTGTTTCAAGCTTTTCGGCGGTGCCCCAGCTGGTGTCATTAAAGCGGTTGGCCCAAATGTCATCAGAATAACCAGGTTCTGTTTGGTGCCAGACCGCGATCGCATTGTCGCTGCTATCAAACGTGACTTGAGGATCGCGGGATCTACTTGCACCTATAGAAATCTGTTCGGCGTCGCCCCAGTTGGTGCCATCAAAATAGTTGGCCCAAATACTATTGCTTCGATGCCAAACCGCGATGGCATTGCCGTTGCTATCAAACGCAACTTGAGGAGTACCGGCATTCCCTGTATCGGTCATAATCTTTTCAGGTGCGCGCCAGGTCCCTTCGGCTGTGGTGAAAGACCAGCTGTGATCAGCAACCAGTGGATTACCACTGAGGTCAGTAATGGCGGTGCTAAGTGTGGCCGTATAAGTTGCGTTGATGTCAAGCTCGCGGCTAGGGGTGAAAGTTGCTACGTTCGTGTGAGCTTCGAATGCGACGTTGCCGATAATAGTACCTGATTTGGCCAGTGTAAAGCTGGAGGCATCCACCGTTGTGGCAAACATGTCTTCGTCAAAGGTAGCTGTGATGGTGCTGTCACGTGCCACCGAGGTGGCCGAATCTAGAGGCGATGTACTGCTGACGGTCGGCGCGACCGTATCAGCTGGCTCGGGGGTATCATCTGGCTCGGGGGTATCATCTGGTACGGTGGTATCATCTGGCACGGTGGTATCATCTGGCGCAGCAGTATCATCTGGCGCAGCGGTATCATCTGGCACGGTGGTATCACTCGGCGCGGCGTTATCACTTGGTGCGGCGTTATCACTCGCACCACCACCACCACCACCACAGGCAGTCAGTGTTAGTAATAACGTGGCAGTCAACCAGGGGTTATTATTGAGAAAAGACATAGGGTTAACTCCTTTAATAAAATAGGATGAGTTTATATGCAAGGAACCAAATCAATACATACGCCGAAAGTACTGTTTATTGTAATTTTGGATTTCCCCTAAAAACTCTTACCACCTGACTAATATACTTTTAATATTTCGTATTCTTATCTATATCCTCAGATTTACCCCTCAACATAAAAGTGGCCATTTAGAGGTTGAAATACAATTATTAAATAGTGGACCGGATTTTCTGATAAGGCTTGTAAGGTCAGTGAGGTGATGAATTCTTGCGCGGCGGTGGTCATTACGACGCGTACTTCTGCTTTTGCTCTACGCAGTTCACGCACCAGCTCGGCGGCTTTAAAGGCTGCGATGCCACCGGTCACACCTAATAAAATGCGTTTGATGCAACGTTGTTGCATGGGAATGCCCTTTAGAGACCTACTTGCAGTATATTAGTGAAATCGGCTAATCAAAAAAGGGATATGAGTTTTCATTGAGGGATCAAATATGTCAATTACAGACTGGCCAGCGGATGAACGGCCGAGAGAGAAATTACTGGCGCGAGGGGCTGAGCATTTATCGGATGCTGAGCTGCTCGCTATTTTTCTTCGTACAGGAGTGACGGGTAAAAGTGCGGTGGACCTAGCACGAGATTTACTGACGGGCTTTGGTGGCTTGCGTCAGCTGTTGGTCGCAGATCAGGCTTCTTTTACTGAACAGCATGGATTGGGGCCGGCAAAGTATGCGCAGTTGCAGGCCGTGTTGGAAATGTCACATCGCCACATGGCGCAGACACTGCAAAAAGAAGGGGCGTTGACGAGCCCGCAATTAACTCAACGCTACTTAATGGCACGACTTCGAGATAAGCAAAGTGAAGTCTTTGTTGCGTTATTTATGGATAGTCAGCACAGAGTGATTGAATACGTTGAATTGGCACATGGCACAATTGACGGTGCGGCGGTTTATCCCCGTGAAGTGGTCAAAATGGCGCTGGCTAAAAATGCAGCGGCCTTGATTTTTGCTCATAATCATCCTTCGGGCATTGCGGAGGCAAGTCAGGCTGACAAAGCCATTACTGAGCGACTCGTTAACGCATTGTCTTTACTCGATATTCGAGTTTTGGATCATATTATTATAGGTGACGGTGAATTTACGTCTTTTGCTGAAAAAGGCTGGTTATGACACTTACATATGACTAACATGACGAATTAAGGATGAAAAAGGCCTGTTTGAGTAAAAAACAGCCCTCAGTCCTTGCATACAACCCCAGTTTTTTGGTATAAAGCGCAACCCTTTTTTAAGGTCGTTGTGTTTCTGATGATATGTTTTGGAAAATACCACCTAAAAAATTGAGGGAACTAACAGTTTCAGCTGGCATTAATCTGACCAGTTGATAACAGATTTTTCATTGGATTCTTCGTACGAAGGTCTGATATTTAATGACTCGGGGCGAGTAACAATGTCTAAAGTTTGTCAGGTTACAGGTAAGCGCCCTGTAACAGGAAATAATGTATCTCACTCAAACATCAAAAGTAAGCGTCGTTTTTTACCGAACTTACAATCCCATCGTTTTTGGGTTGAGACTGAGAACCGTTTTGTACGTTTACGCTTATCAACTAAAGCTATGCGTATTATCGACAAGAAGGGTATTGATGCCGTTCTTAAAGAAATC
Source organism: Oleispira sp. (assembly GCA_051275515.1). Taxonomy (GTDB): domain Bacteria; phylum Pseudomonadota; class Gammaproteobacteria; order Pseudomonadales; family Oceanobacteraceae; genus Oleispira. The sequence continues at coordinate 31,381 of JBNMOT010000024.1, forward strand.
CGCGCACGCGGCGAAAAAGTTTAAAGGAGAAGATTATGCCACGCGATAAGATCCGTTTAGTTTCAAGTGC
>JBNMOT010000025.1:0-29807 GCA_051275515.1 Oleispira sp.
ACCCCAGGAAAAGTGACCGAATTAGGGATTGGGAAAAGGGCTACTTCTATCATTCAGGTTGTATCCATTTTGGTTAGCAGTTAACTTGCCATCTCAGTAGTCCGCTGTATGAGGGGGCTTAATAAAGATCATGACATGTTGTTGCGGTAAGTAAGTGTCGGTTTGCAACCATTTTAAACCCACGGCTTGCATTTCTTTTCTAGCCTGCTGCTGTGTCATTTTGTGGAGCCGTTTGATAAGTACTCTAGAATCTTCACCACGATACTCAACCAGCACCACACGGCCGTTAGGCTTCAAACCCTTCACAACGCCTTCCATAACTTCCCTCGGGTGCGAAAACTCATGATATGCGTCAACGAGCAATACCACATCAGCGATGGATTCAGGAATATTCGGGTTGGAGACTGTTGCCAGTAGGGTCTCAATATTCGCAATATTTTCTCTGGTTTTTCTTTGCTCGATGATACTCAGCATTTCAGGTTGTATGTCAACGGCTATTACTGCCCCGTCAGGAACTTTACGGGCTATAGGGAAACTAAAATAACCGGTTCCCGCGCCTAAATCGATCACGATATCAGTGGGCCGTAATTTCATATTCTCCAATAACAGATCTGTCCGTTCTTCCTGCTCCCGAGTAGTTCGCTCTAACCAACTTGAGCCCAAATGACCCATAACATAAGATATTTCTCTTCCCATGTAATATTTACCAATACCGTCGCGACCTGCTGCCTCCTGCTGGTAATAGGGCGAATCGCTTAGACTATCGGCTGACGACCCGATGCAAATGAAAAGTAACGCGTACACAACAAGAAATTTTTTAAACATAATCAATACTCGCCGTTATGGTATTTTTCAGGGTATTAAAGCGAGTACGATATTTTACCAATACAAGCCAATTAATGTCGAAGATCTATTTACATCAGGGAGTATGTCAAGGGGAGGGGAAGTTCTAACGTACTGCGGAGTGGTTGTATGGGTTGGTTAATCATTTCATCGCCGGCAAATTGAGGATGCAAGAGTTTGCCTTCCCCAAAGGTTAGTTGAAGTTCTTCTCTACCCATCATCACTCTAACTTGGTATGCGACCATTTCAACAACAAGAATAATGGCCGAGGGTAGAGTCTTGCCATGAGAAAAATCCATCAACGTTATTTTCATTGTGATTATTAACCTTAACAGCGAGAGTTTTAAAAAGGTTCATATTATACGGTGAGCCGTGCGTTGAAGATCACCCAATCGATCAATTAATTTCATATTGTAAACTTTGTTGGCCAGCGCGTTGATTATTAAAGAGCCTTTTACAAGCAACGTGCTGTGCTTTCAGTGGCGGTATCATCCCAGTCACTACTTGCCCTTGCGGCTTACCAGTAAATCCTTCGCCTGATTTATTTTTGCGGCTAGGTAGTTGCTACCCCCTCGATCTGGATGAAGTTTTTGCATCAGTTTGCGGTGCGCAGCGATAACTTCTTCCTCCGTGGCGTTTTGATCAAGGCCCAACACGGCATAAGCTTCATTGGCTGTTATCTCACTGCTATCGCTTGGTCGAGAGTCTTGTCCATTCTCTTCAGAATACTCTTTAGAATAACTTCCGGCATTAGCAGTTTCGCGCCAGTCATTGCCATGCTGGCGATCAAGATAGGCCGCCAAGACCTCGATCGAATCTGGATATTGCTTTTCTGCTAGGCCATAAAGAGAGATTAATTCTGAGAGATTGAATTCAGACAGGTATCTGCCTTTGCTATCAGTCGCCAATAATTCACCCTCTAAATTACCACTTTCGTGATCAAGGGTCATTTTTAGCAAGCTAGTTTCAACGGTAGAGCGCTGCGATGAACCTGAGCTCTGTGTCGCTTTGGCCTTTTGGTAAAGCCCTTTTAAAAACGGCACATAACGTAGCAATGGAAACAAACGTTTGGCAAATATCACTAAACCTGTGCCTAGCGCTGCCAAGGCATGAAGCTTTCCTGTCACCGTTAGCCAGAGCAGTAGAGTAATCAATACGAACGCAACCGTTATCGAAGTGACCTTCTTTCTGTGTTCCGGTTTCAGGGTTCGAATATATCGTGCTGTCATATAGCCGATGACGATAACTGCTACTAAAACGGCAAGTCTGAACATAGTGTATTCACTTGTCTGAGGTGTGAGTTAAGTCGTAATGCCTACCACTCTTTATTTTATGGTGTTGGTATTTCCGCAGCAGTCATTGCAATATTGACCGCTATCGAATCACGACTACTTTAATTGCTGTAATAATCGTCGTACGCTCACATCTTGGCTCAATAAATTACTTTTCAAAGCAGATTTACCGCCCGCTGCATACACCGCAACCGCGGCTAATAATTGACCTAACTGTTTGGCACTGCCTTGATCAAACTGGCAATGTGCGCCTCCGCTCAAGGTTGCCAACTGTGAAAAAATAGTTCCAACTCCTGGATTGTTTCCTTCTTGAAAAGTAAATAAAGGCAGGTTGAGTATTCCTAATTGGCCTGCTAAAGTTGCCAGTGAATCTGGGTTTTCTTCAACACAATCACCGATAAATACCAGTGCGTTTACCTTGTCTGCACGCGTTTCAATTAATGCATGTGATAACACGTTGGCAATCTGAGTTTTCCCACTCAGGCAATTTACTGACAGTAAGGCTTGTTTGATTTCATTAGCACCGCGCATCCAGGGAAGCGCTTTAAATTCTCCAAAGCCTCGGTAGTAGCAAAGCTGCACACTGAGAGCACTTATTTTATCTGCCTCTGTAAACATAGCGGCATGCTGATGACTCGCCATATCCCAACAATGTTCACGACTTGCGGTGGCATCCATGGCAAATATCAATCTGCCCTTGTCTGCACTGGTTATCATCGGAGCATTGTTGACCTTGCTAATGAATGCCTGAATATCTTGAGTGTTCGACGTTTTATCAGGAAGCTTTGAGGCCATGTTGAATTCCAGTTTCTGTAAAATTTAAACTAAAAAATAGAATCACTTAGAGAAAATTGAGTAGGTTAAAGATAATAGTTTAAATAACGTAACGTCACAAAATTATTGCTGCGGCGTTCTCAGTCATAGGTCTCGTGAACAGGTCAATTTTGTTGCTACAATATCACACAGAGCCGGTACTCATAGAGATGTACAATTATTCTTTAATCGTTGCTCAATGGTTTAAGCAAGTAATATTGACGGCAGTACTGATAAATTAGCTGATTATTTGAAAAGGTAAACCGATGAAACACTCCCATAATTCTTTCAATACGCTGAGCACATTAACCATTAACGACAAGCAAATTCGTTACTTTTCGATCAATGGTGGTGAATTGGCATCGCATAAAGACATTCCCCGTCTGCCAGTGACGATAAAAATTCTGCTGGAAAATATGCTGCGCAATGAAGACGGCCTAAGTTGCTGTCGTGATGACATTGAAGCCCTGGCTGCCAGCGGTGGCAAGGCAAGTGAGCAGGAAATTGCTTATCATCCCGCGCGCGTATTGATGCAAGATTTCACCGGTGTCCCCGCCGTAGTCGATCTGGCCGCGATGCGCGATGCTTTGGTGAAACGAGGCATTAATCCACAGACAATAAATCCTTTAACAAAAGTGGATCTGGTCATCGACCACTCGATTAGTATCGATAAATTTGCCAGTGAAAGCGCCTTCGAAGAAAACGTTGCGATTGAAATGCAGCGCAATCATGAGCGTTATCAGTTTTTAAAATGGGGCCAAGGCGCGTTTGCTAACTTCAGTGTGGTGCCACCAGGAACCGGTATTTGTCATCAGGTGAATCTAGAGTATCTGGCCAAGGTGGTATGGACCGAAGATAAAGACGGAGAACGTTTCGCTTATCCCGATACGCTGGTAGGCACGGATAGCCACACCACTATGATCAATGGTCTTGGGGTACTTGGCTGGGGAGTGGGGGGGATCGAAGCTGAGGCTGCCATATTAGGCCAGCCGATTTCGATGTTAATTCCTGACGTTGTCGGTGTGGAGCTGACGGGGCAGTTACTTGAGGGTATTACGGCGACTGATCTGGTATTAACGGTGGTAGAGATGCTGCGTGAATATGGTGTGGTGGGTAAATTTGTCGAGTTTTATGGTGCGGGTCTGGATTATTTACCCCTTGCCGATCGCGCAACGATCGCCAATATGGCACCGGAATATGGGGCGACCTGTGGTTTCTTTCCTGTGGATAAACAGACGATTAATTATTTACGGTTAAGCGGTCGTGACGAAGAACAAATTGAATTGGTTGAGGCGTATTCTAAAGCGCAAGGCATGTGGCGCGATGAGCACTTTTTAGTACCTGATTATGCGGCGACTTTGCGCTTGGATCTAACCACTATCGTGCCCAGTTTAGCGGGCCCGAAACGCCCACAAGATCGTGTCCCCGTCACTGGCCTGAAAACAGCCGTGGAAGGCTCTATTGAATTAGCCGGTAAGGCTAAGCAGCTGAATACCGAATATCCTTTGGCGAGTAGTGAGGTAGCGATGCACCATGGCGATGTGGTGATTGCTGCGATTACCTCTTGTACGAATACATCAAATCCTGCGGTGATGATCGCGGCCGGTCTGGTCGCCCGCAACGCTTTGGCGAAAGGACTGCAGCGTAAATCATGGGTTAAATCCTCGTTAGCGCCGGGTTCTAAAGTGGTCACAGAATATTTGCACCAGGCTGAATTACAGGAACCATTGGATAAACTCGGCTTTAACCTTGTCGGTTATGGCTGTACTACCTGCATCGGTAATTCCGGGCCATTGCCAGAAGTGGTAGAGGCGACGATTGCTGCGAATGATTTGATCGTCAGTTCAGTATTGTCTGGTAATCGCAATTTTGAAGGACGTATTCACCCACAGGTACAAGATAACTGGCTTGCTTCACCGCCACTGGTCGTCGCTTATGCGTTAGCGGGAACAACACGGATAGATTTGAGTCGCGATTCATTGGGTAACGATGATAACGGCCAACCGGTGTATTTAAAGGATATATGGCCCACGAATGTTGAAATCGCTGAGCTAATGCAGGCCATCACTAGCACTATGTTTAACAAGGAATACAGCGCGGTATTCGATGGCGATGATCGTTGGCGTGCCATTGATAGTGGTAACGGTGAAACCTACAAATTTATGGAAGATTCGACTTACATTCAGCGCCCCCCATTTTTTGAAGAACGTTATCGGGGTAAATCCTCTAACATTATCAAGGCACCGATGTTGGTTATGCTGGGTGATTCAGTTACCACCGATCATATATCCCCTGCCGGTGCTATTCCACAAGATAGCCCCGCGTCACAGTATTTACGTGCGCAAGGAGTGGTGGAGAAAGACTTTAATTCTTATGGCTCCAGACGCGGAAATCATCAGGTTATGGTGCGAGGTACCTTCGGTAATATCCGTATTCGCAATGAAATGACACCCGAACTGGAAGGCGGATATACCCGACTGCAGGGTGAAGATCAGCCGCGCTTTATCTACGATGCGGCCATGCTCTATCAGTCAAAAAACATCGATACGGTGGTGGTTGCGGGCAAAGAATACGGCACGGGTTCGAGTCGAGATTGGGCTGCGAAAGGCACCTTGTTGTTAGGTGTGAAGGCGGTGATTGTGGAAAGTTTTGAACGTATTCATCGCTCTAACTTGGTCGGTATGGGTGTATTGCCCTTGCAGTTTATGCCCGGTGAAACCCGAAAAACACTGTCACTTACCGGTGAAGAAACATTTGATATTGTCGGGCTGGATGAACCACTGCTGCCAAAGCAAGAAGTGGCTGCTACGATTTATTACCCATCAGGTGAAACGCGCGCTATAAAATTGCAGTCACGATTGGATACCGCCGTCGAGGTAAAATACTACCTTGCCGGTGGTGTGCTGAGTTATGTGCTCGATCAAATATATGCCAAGGCAGAATTGGATTCGCTTCGCCCTTGACAACGGCATAATACTCACAGTTTAACTGTTCACGTCTATCGAGCATCTAAGTAAGTAATGCATTCGGTAATCTTCAAATGAGATAATGTTCTTTTATCAAGGTACTTCTGTCTCTCAGTGAATATACGAATGATTTCAAACAGTTACGAACGAAGTTGCAAGTATGGTCAGAGCTTGGGTCTACTGAGAGGGGGAAGTTGGTGCCGCGAATGGGTTATGCACTCACGCGACATTCTCTTCGGGGGAATCATTCAAGAGGTTAATCCAGCCTTCGCTAGACCCGATGAAGGGGGCTGCTGATCTGCGCAGTCTATGCAGCTGTATTTATTGGGAGTACCGTATTTAAATGATCAGGGTAGGCTAATTTTGATCATGAAGATATTGAGCAAACGACTGCATTTAGAAGACTGTGCGATCACCTTTTAAAATCAACTTTTTCTTTTGTGTTCGACGCATTAGACGTCATGTTTATTTTAAAGGCTGCCTATTGCGGCTTTTGACCTAGCAAACTTGATTTGAGTTAAGGCTTTTTATCTTCAGAGCTCTATACTGTAAAAAAAGGAGATATTTATGTCTGATGAAAAGCTACACCAATTATTAAATCAAGTGCATGAGCAGTTGCAGCAGCAGGACAGTATCGATGGCGAGAGCCAAGCGTTACTCCAGCAAGTTCTTACTGATATTAAAGCCGTTTCAGCTAAAGACAATACTGATAATATACCGCAGGACTTATCCGATCGTATTGAACAGCAAGCGGTTGAATTTGAACAGGCTCATCCAACGCTCTCAGGAGTCCTTCGTCAGATTATGGATACTCTGGGTCGAATCGGAGTATAAGGAGCACGCTGCTATGCGCCACATGCCTTCATTAACTGAGGTAATGACGCCATTTCCTCAGCAGGTCGAAGAGTCTACGTCCATTAACGATGCTATCCAGCTGATGGCAGAAAAGGCCTTTCATCATCTTCCTGTTGTATTTGAGCATAACGTGGTTGGGTTGTTATCTACCGCAGATATCAAACTGGCACAGATGCCTGGTCACTCAACAACAGAATTTACAGAATTAACCGTCGGGGATATCTGCCGCCGCCGTATTTATGTGGTTGACCTGCATGTTCGCCTGGACGAAGTGCTTGACCAAATGGCAGCAGAAGCTTGGGATGCTGCTGTTGTTTTGCGAGAGGGCCGCCTGGCTGGGATTTTTACGAGCCATGATGCTTGTCGCATTTTTTCACGATGGCTTAAAAAAGAATACTTACCGGATGATGATCCTGAGGTTGCTTAATGTGCGGGTAATGCCGATCAGTAATATATGACGAGTCGAGAATCGCACCTATCTAGGGCCTACTAATTAACGGGTGGCTTATAAAGAGGCGTATTTTCATAATTTAAACGATAGATGCCTTAATTTCCCCCATTTTAGGGGGGGCTGTTATTGGTATGAAAGTTGCGATACAAGTCTCATCACTAACCGGAGGTGAGCCTATGTATGATGTAGCTAAAATTCAAAACTACCGACATGCTGTTAATAAAACTGATGTTTCAACTGACTGGATGGAGCAATTAAGCACCATATTGGAAATGCGGCAAAATGATGATCGTACGATTCAGAAGTTATTAAAATTAATGGTGAGTATGACCACTATTGAAAACATAAGTATTGCTATACCCGATGGTTCAAATAGATTTCAAGCCAAGCATTGCTCCCGCCAAGTCGAAAATGGTGTTTACAGTTTTACGGTGCAGCACTCTCTCTGTCGTGCATTTGAATCGGGTTCTGTTCTGGTTCTTCGCGAAGGATTAGAACGACCAGAAGCGTTTAATCGTGAAGCGTTATCCCCCATCGATTTTAGCCACCGTGATCATTGCCTGTTAGTGCCGTTACGCCTTCGTCAAATCACACTTGCGGTTTTAGTGTTGGATCTGCGTAATCTCATCGCGGGCAGTTTGCCTTTAAAAAAACTGTGGTTCGTGTGCTCACAATTAGCACATACAATGGCGACTCAAGTGGTTCCAAATTTTCAAACTTTATATTCGCGACCTTATCAGCGTGTGGATGAAAATGAATTGGGTGAAATTCAACAGACGGTTGAGAAGTGCGGCGGCAATAAAACCATGGCGGCTAAGATACTCGGACTAACCCCTCGACAACTTCGCTACCGTTTGTCAAAACTGTCTTAATCTCATATAAATAATGTTGTGTTTACCTCCTTTGAAACCTAGATTTTATCTGGGATTTTTATTTATTTCTGAGAATAGTCTCAGTGTCTGCAGCGGGTAAACGGCTACTATTAATTTAGTGTATGTCATTTAAACTTTTCAAACTCGGTGATAAAGTAGTCAGATGATTTGTGATCCATTTAACGTTCCTCGCCAATTGGCTAATATGGCCTTTTCACATTGACCCACATCAAATAGTTTTTCTATCGGATTGCCCTTCGGTTTAGCGGACTTGTTCATGTTCTGAGCAATTTACCTGTGCCTAAAACCTCTAATGGCTATTTTATATTGTTATAAAACCTTCATAATAGCCTCATCATTCTTTGGGGTTTTGTCATGCTGCCTATTACGTCTTTCCTTTTCTTACTGATCATTCTTTCGAGTCCTGTCATCGCTGAATCTGTCGATCAGAATTCTTGGTATCGCCAAGGTGACCGCTGGTTAAAAGAAAAGGTGACATCGCTTCACACTCAATCCCATTCTTCTAATGAATTTCGCGCTGCAAAAAATATCATTCTATTTATAGGCGATGGTATGAGTATCACCACATTAACAGCGTCCCGAATCTGGCAAGGTCAACAGCAAGGAACATTGGGCGAAGAGCATTTTTTACATTTTGAAACCTTTCCTCATACCGCGTTAATCAAAACCTACAATAGCAATCAGCAAACTCCGGATTCTGCTGGCACCATGAGTGCGATTATGACGGGGGTTAAAACTCGTGCCGGAGTCATTAGTATGGGTCCAGAGCAAGATAGAACAAAGTGCAGTGGCAGCGCACTGCATCATCAAAAAACACTGCTGGAGTGGGGTCATGAGCAAGGTTTTGATACGGGCATTGTGACTACCGCAAGACTTACCCATGCAACGCCTGCGGCTACTTACGCGCATAGTCCCGAAAGATACTGGGAAGGTGACTATGATCGCCACCCAAATGCCTACTGGTATGGCTGTGACTCTATTGCTAAGCAGTTGGTTGAGAAGGCTTATCCTGCGGGTCTAGATTTAGCATTAGGAGGAGGAAGTTCTCAGCTTAAAAACTATTACGCTTCATTCAAGCAACAATTTCCTGCTGGGCATTTATTGAAAAATAGAAAAGACTGGCTTGAGTGGCAAGCCGTTAACGTTAATCCTACAGCAGGCCCCGTTTTGGGTGTGTTTTCATCAGAGCATATGGACTATGAAATGGATCGAAGCGATGATCAGCCTTCCCTAATACAGATGACAAAGAGCGCCGTTCAATATTTACAGGGCCGAGATGATAAGTATTTATTAGTCATTGAAAGCGCAAGAATTGATCATGCTCACCATAAAGGAAATGCTGCGCGAGCGTTAGCTGAAACCGCTATGCTGGCTGACAGTGTTCAGTTGGCCGATGACATGACCCGTGATGAAGATACATTAATTATTGTCACTGCAGATCATAGCCATACTTTTGTGATGGCAGGGTACCCAAAACGTGGAAATCCTATTTTAGGTCTCTCTAAGAATCAAAAAAACGAACTCGTACTCGCCAATGATGGCTTACCTTATACCACGCTGGGTTATGCCAATGGCCAAGCCTATGGGCGGGCGAGTCAACTTCAGTCACTTGTTCATAGCGAAGATAAAGACTTCCAGCAAAAAGTGGCCGTGCCATTAGAATTTGAAACTCATGGCAGTGATGATGTCGCTTTGCATGCTAAAGGCCCAGGAGCTTACCTGTTTTCAGGTTTAATGGAACAAAATGAAATTTTTCATACGATATTGCAAGCGCTTGCGAGTAGCGATAAAAAAACGGAGGATTCTCAATAATGATGTTTTATAAATTAATAAAATTTAACAGAATTGATGTTGTGAAAATGAAAATACTCTTCGTTTTTAGTCTCTGTGCAGTATTATCTGCTTGTTCGACTGAGTTAGGTTTTAGCGAGAGTTCTGAAGCAGGCATCAAAGATTTACGCAATGCTGAACAGTGGTATCAACAAGGCAAGACGAGTGTACAAAAAAGAAAGTTAGAGCTTGCTAAAGCTCGACAATCGACTAGTAATAACACCGCGACCCATGAAGCGAAGGCAAAGAATATTATCTTTGTTTTAGGCGACGGAATGGGTGTCAGTACGCTTACGGCGGCGAGAATTTATGTCGGTCAGCAGCAGGGTCTACTAGGTGAAGAATTTGCACTGAGTTTTGAGAAGTTTCCCTACTTAGCGTTAATAAAAACGTATAATGTCGATCTGCAAACCCCAGACTCTGCCGGTACGATGTCGGCCTTGATGACCGGGATTAAAACCAATGAAGGCATCATTAGTTTACCGGCTTCCGTACAGCGATCTGATTGTTCTACCTTGCCAAAGAAAACCTTAGCCACGTTTATTGATCTTGCGAAAGCCAAGGGTAAAAGCACGGCCATGATCACCACGGCCAGAGTGACTCATGCAACCCCCGCAGTGACTTATGCTCACAGTGTTGATCGAAATTGGGAAAGCGATGAGTCGATTCCTAATAAAGATAAAAAACTCGGTTGCGTCGATATTGCCAGTCAGTTTATTGATAATAAACAGCGGTCATTGGATGTTTTATTTGGCGGTGGCCGTCGCCATTTCTTGCCCGCAGCAGACGGTGGTAAGCGCAGTGATTATAGAAATTTGATCGAAGAGTGGCAGCAGCAAGGACGTTATGTCTCAAACCTCGAGCAGTTAGAAAAGCTACACGATGTCGGTGAATTAAAGGATTCGACGTCTAATCACGCTGAGCCTTGGTTGGGGTTGTTTTCTAGCTCGCATATGGATTATGCCTACCAACGCCCTAAAGAGCAGCCATCGTTGCAACAAATGACGGCGGTGGCGTTAAAACGACTGGAGAAAAATAAACAAGGCTATGCACTGGTTATCGAGGCGGGGCGTATTGATCATGGGCATCATGATGGCACAGCCTATAAAGCCTTAACCGAAACTCAAGAGCTGCACGAAACGGTTGAGTGGTTACTAGCTCACGTTGATGTCAGTGAAACATTAATCGTTGTGACCGCAGACCACAGTCATACCTTAACGCTGGCGGGCTATGCTACTCGAGGTAATCCTATACTAGGCGACGTTGTGTCTAATGATGCGAAGGGATATCCAGAAAAAAATGCGAGTTTAGATCTTGCCGGTAATACATATACCTCGTTGGGTTATCGTGATGGCCCTGGTGCAAATCATGTTAAAGACCCTTCAGTCAATAATCCAGAGAAAGATGAGTTAGCAAAAGATGATCCTAATTATAGACAAATTGCTCTGGTGCCCATGGATTATGAAACCCATGGAGGAGAAGATGTCGCCTTGTATGCTATTGGACCGCACGCTCAATTGTTCACTGGAACTCTTGAGCAGCATTGGGTTTTCCATGCGTTAAAGTACGCGATGTAAGGTATTAAAATAGTCGAGTACTAATAGAAGAACTAATAGATAATAGTGCAAAAGTAAGGCGTTAAATTGTGTCCATTTTTAAATTACAACAATTCTCAGTTAAGCAAACGCTTGCAGGCATGAAAATCTGTTCAGATAGTTTACTGTTTGGTGCATTAATTCCTATTAATAAAAGTACCAAGCGGATTTTAGATATTGGAACGGGCACTGGCATTTTAGCGCTCATGCAGGCACAAAAATCGAAGGCATTAACGGAGTCATCCTTAGAAAAGATTACCGCCGTTGAGTTAACGCAAGCGGCCGCCGTGGAAGCGCAAGAAAATTTTAGTAATAGCCCTTGGTCTGAGTATTTAGACCTTGTAATACAGGCTATCCAGCAATTTTCGAAGCACTTTAAACAGTCTGCAATGAGCCATCAAACTGTTGGCTATGATCTGATTATGTGCAACCCACCTTTCTTTGTTAATCAAACAAAAACGTCAGTCGATAACCCTTTACGCCATGCTGCGCGTCACAGTGATAGCTTGTCATTTACCGATCTTTGTCAGAGTATTGATAAGTTATTAACGGACTCTGGTCGCGCTCATCTATTGCTACCAGTAATCGCCATTACTGAGTTCTGCGTGGCCGCTTCTGCTGCTGGGTTGGGACTTGTTGAGCGTATGGATATAGCAGAAAGTCCATGTCATCCGGTAAAAGTAGCTGCGCTAACGTTCGCCAGAGACAATATGTTAGCGGTTCACAAGCGTGCGAGTGACAGTGATTCTGCACTAACATTGATGATCGAATATAAGCACGGGCGACTGAATAAGTTTAAGCAAGCAAATGTACACAGTGATGACGTGCGTGACTTGCTCAGTCCTTTTTTATTACGTTACTTATAAGACAGAAATGTACAAGCGCTCGGCCCCACGATAGAGTATGGTTTTCTATAACATAGACTAGGTTGACGATGCAGTCTTTATCAAAATCCATTCTTTGGCCAGTATGGCTAATGGCCGAGCAAGAGTTACAGGCTTCCTTCGCTAGCAAGCGAGGATTATTTGTCAGCATGACCTTCATCGTTATATGGACGCTGCTGCTTTTTTATCCCATTCGTTTCTCAGTAGAAGCGTTGCAAAGCCCTGATACTCATTCAATCATGTTAAGCGCATTAAGTGTGATCGGTTTAGAGCGCTTAAAAGAGTGGCAACTGGCAGAATTCGCTATTTATTGGATTGTCGCGTTGTTTTTATTTCCGGCATCGAGCCTGTTAATGGCGACGGATCAGATGATCTCTGAACGTAATCGAGGGGGGCTTAGATTTTTAACCTTACGCTGCAGTCGGGGACAGATTTTCTTTGGACGATTTGTCGGCCACTTACTCATCCAAACCTGCCTAATAGTAATGACTCTTGTGATTACTTACTTGCTACTGATCTTTAACAGTACACAACTTTGGTTAGAGGGATTGAAAATAATCCCCTTGTTATTATTAAATCTAGTATTCGTTGTCTGTCCTTTTATTGCATTAATGAGCCTATTGTCGGTGTTAATGAATTCTGTGCGCATGGCCTCTTTAATGGCGATCATTATACTGCTACTGGGTGGCTTAATGGTGAATGTTGCCGCTTCATATTTCCCCTTTTTGTCGCTATTGAATTATTGGATACCGGGTGCGCAAGTGGCAGAAATATCTCGGCTGAATCCTACGACTGCACTTTTCACCCTATGGCATCCTGCGATGCAAACACTGGGGTTTTTAGTATTAGGCTATGGACTATTTAGAAGGCAGGCAATATGAGTTCTTTAATTGAATGCCATGATTTGACTAAAACCTATGGCAATAAAAAAGCGTTAGACAAGGTCAGTTTTGAAATTCAAGCAGGGCAACCCATTGCTTTAGTCGGTCCTAATGGCGCGGGTAAAAGTACCTTGTTCAGTATTCTTGCGGGCTATATGCCAGCAACGTCGGGTGAGGCTAAAATTTTAGGCTATCAAGTGGGCAGTCCTGAATTAATAGGTCGCATTGGTGCTTTACCCCAAGATGCGATGTTTGACCCTAACCTAACGATTATCCAGCAGCTGAGTTTTCTTGCCCGACTACAGGGCTTCGGCAAAAATGAAAGCACTAAGGAAGCGGCTCGAGTGTTAGAATTGATGCATCTCAGTGATACGGCCAAAGAGAAGATGACCGCGTTAAGTCATGGTATGAAAAAGCGCGTGGCCATTGCTCAAGCATTAATGGGCAAGCCTGAATTGGTGCTATTAGATGAACCGACTGCAGGCTTAGATCCAGAGAATGCACGCAATATTCGCCAGCAAGTCATGGCGTTGTCGGGTGAAACTACCTTTGTAATTAGCTCACATAATTTAGAGGAATTAGAACGTTTGTGTGAGCAAGTGCTGCACCTAGATCAAGGGCAGTTAAAAGCCCATAAAATGATTGGTCAGCAAGCAGAACAACAACAAGCTATGGCGTATTTAACGCTGCGTTTAGCGGTTAAAAATCTGGCAGTTGAATCAAAAATCAAACAGCTGCAAGCCGTCTCTCAGATAGATTCTAAACAGGGTGATGAGTTGATTATTCGTTATAATTACACCGAAAACCCCCAGTTGGATCAACAGCTATTGCAGTTATTGGCGGATCATAAAATCCTTTATCGTCAAATAACTCACGGTCGATCATTAGAAGATCAACTCTTTATGCAACAAAAGGCCTAAGGTCCAAGTTTGCGAGTGCTACTGATAACAGTAGATGATTATTCATGGTTGAGTAGGTACAATCAAAACACACTTTATTGCATAGTCGATCTTGATCCATGACCAGTCCTGCTGATACGCCAGAAATGATTGAAAAGCTGCCTGCACCTGCCCATTTTGTTCATTTACGGGTGCACTCAGAATTTTCTATGATCGACGGTATCGTGCGTATCAAAGATTTGATCAAAACCACTGCGGGGCATCATATGCCTGCGGTGGGCTTAACTGATCAGAGTAATATGTATGCCTTGGTTAAGTTTTATAAAGCCGCGCAGAGTGCGGGTATTAAGCCTATTATCGGCGCCGATATTTGGATAGAAAATGATGACGCGCGAGATTTACCGCACCGTTTAACGCTGTTGGCACACAATAAACAGGGTTATCGCAATATCACTGAGCTTATATCTCAAGCTTATAGTCACAACCAGTTTGATGATAAAGCCATTGTGCGCAAAGAATGGCTGTTTGAGAAAGGTGTAGGCCTAATCGTATTATCCGGTTTTCGTGATGGTGATATTGGCCAGCAAGTCATTAAAGGTAATCTAGAAATAGCGGACGGTTTGTTAACCGAGTATGTGCAGCAGTTTGGTGATCGATTTTATCTAGAGATACAGCGCACCGGTCGAGAAGATGAAAATTTAGTGCTTAATGCGTCTCTGGCGTTGGCCAGTAAGCATTCCGTACCGGTTGTTGCGACTAACGATGTTCGCTTTATTAACCAAGATGATTTTGAAGCCCACGAAACACGCGTCTGTATTGGTGAAAGTTACGCGTTAGCCGATAAACGCCGTAAAAAACGCTACAGCGACCAGCAATATTTCCGCAGCCCTGAAGAGATGATTGAACTGTTTCAGGATGTTCCTTCCGCCATCGAAAATACCCTAGAAATTGCCAAACGCTGTAATGTTGAAGTTGAACTGGGTAAGTATTATTTACCGGACTTCCCGATACCAGAAGGTCTGACAGAAGCGGAGTTCTTCCGTAAGATTTCGTATGAAGGGTTAGACAAGCGTCTTGAGAAAATTCTTAAGCCAGAGCAGCCAGATTACGAAGAATGTAAAAAAGAATACTACGATCGTTTGAAATTCGAACTCGATATCATTATCGATATGGGCTTTCCGGGTTATTTTTTGATTGTAATGGACTTTATTCAGTGGTCTAAAGATAACGATATTCCGGTAGGCCCAGGGCGAGGGTCCGGTGCCGGTTCTTTGGTTGCTTACGCGCAAAACATTACCGATATTGATCCTATTTTATACGACTTGCTGTTTGAGCGATTCTTAAACCCAGAACGTGTATCCATGCCCGATTTCGATATCGATTTCTGTATGGAGCGTCGCGGTGAAGTGATCAACTACGTGGCCGATCATTATGGTCGTGAAGCGGTATCGCAGATCGTAACCTTTGGTACGATGGCCGCGAAGGCCGTGGTGCGAGATGTCGCCCGTGCGCAAAGTAAATCATTTGGTTTAGCCGATAAAATTTCCAAGCTGATTCCGGGTGATCCGGGTATGAGTTTGGCCAAAGCCCTCGATATGGAACCCTTGTTAAAAGAATTCATCGATGAAGACGATGAAGCGCAAGAAATCTGGGAAATGGCGAAGCGTTTAGAAGGCATCGCCCGCCAAACCGGTAAGCACGCCGGGGGTGTGGTAATCGCTCCAACGAAGCTAACCGACTTTGCACCGACGGCGTGTGATGAAGATTATACTGGCCTAGTTACTCAGTTTGATAAAAGTGACGTAGAAGAAGCGGGTCTGGTTAAATTCGATTTCTTGGGTCTGCGAACCCTAACGATTATTGATTGGGCGATTAAAACGATTAATCGCTTTAAAGATAAAACTGGTGAGCCTCATATTCGTATTGAGGAAATTGATCTTGATGATAAAGAGTCGATTGAGTATTTAAAAACCGCCCAAACGACCGCCATTTTCCAGTTGGAATCGCGCGGTATGAAAGATCTGGTTCGCCGTCTGCAGCCCGATAATCTAGAAGACATGATTGCGCTGGTGGCCTTGTTCCGCCCGGGTCCTCTTGAATCAGGCATGGTTGATGACTTTATTAACCGTAAGCACGGCCGCGCAGAAGTGGCTTATCCACACCCTGATTTTCAACACGAAAGCTTAAAAGAAATTTTAGAACCTACCTATGGCGTCATCGTTTATCAAGAACAGGTGATGCAGATCGCCCAAGTCTTGGCTGGCTATACCCTAGGCGGCGCCGATATGTTACGTCGTGCGATGGGTAAGAAAAAACCCGAAGAGATGGAAAAGCAACGGGGCACCTTCCGCGATGGGGCTATCTCGGTAGGTGTTGATCCTGAACTGGCGATGAAGATTTTCGACCTGGTAGAAAAATTCGCGGGTTATGGTTTTAACAAATCTCACTCCGCGGCGTATGCCGTTGTATCGTATCAAACCCTGTGGTTAAAGCGTCATTACCCTGCGCCGTTTATGGCGGCTGTCTTAACATCAGACATGCAAAATACCGACAAGGTGGTCGGCTTTGTAGAAGAATGTCGTCAGATGGGCTTGAATTTAATATTGCCCAACGTCAACCAGTCAGAGTTTGGTTTTATTGTAAACGATGACGGTGCCGTCGTGTATGGGTTAGGTGCTGTGAAAGGTGCCGGTGAAGGCCCGGTTGAAGCGATTGTTGAAGCGCGTAATGCGGGGGGAGAATTTAAAGATCTCTTCGATTTTTGTGATCGCTGCGATTCGAAAAAGATTAATAAACGGGTTCTTGAGGCGCTGGTCCGTAGCGGAGGTTTTGATTGCTTTGGTGAAGATCGTGCCGTCATGATGGCCAGTATTGAAGACGCGGTTAAAGCGGCAAACCAAAGCGCCGCCAATGAAGCGTCGGGTGTATTCGACTTATTTGGTGATGCAGAGGCAGAAGCGGCAGAGTTTGATCAGCATGATGTGTATGAAAAACATCGTCACTTGCGCGGCTGGACATTAAAAGAACGCTTACAAGGTGAAAAAGATACCTTAGGCTTGTTTGTTACGGGTCACCCGTTTGATGAATATGAAGACGAAGTACGTCAGCTTGCCCCGACTAAATTATCAAATTTACGCGATGATAAAAAAGTACAAAAGCTTGCGGGTTTGATTGTTAACCTACGTATTATGAAAAATAAGCGTGGGGAGAATATGTGCTTTATTACTTTAGACGATAGAACAGGCCGAGTTGAAGTCTCACTATTCTCTGAAGCGTTTGAGAAAGTACGCGAAGTGATCGATAAAGATAAAGTGATCATTATTGAAGCGAATGTTCGCCACGATGATTATTCCGGTGGCTTAAAAGCGAACGCCATAAACGCGATGGAAATTAGCCAAGCACGCTTGAATTATGCCAAGTCGTTAAAAGTAAAAGTGAAACGTGAGCAACTGGATTATAAGTTTGTTGCCAATCTAAAAGAGATGTTGAATCCCGTGAATGCGGCGCAGGGTGAGCATGGCTGTCCTGTTATTTTGCAATATTCAAACGACAGTGCTCAAGCTGATATTCAATTAGGCGATAGGTGGCGTATCCGCCCCACCGACGAACAGCTGCTTGTTTTGAAGTATGCTTTTGGGGAAGAATCTGTGGCGATGGATTATTCTTAAGTGCTTATTAAGCAAGCAGTTGCGGACGCAATTAGCCGTGCTAAATTATTATCGGCGGTTAAAGAACATCCAAACCCTATTGACGACTCGCTAGACTCTTATATTTGCATTGGTTTAAGTGGCGGTGTCGATTCGACGGTTCTAATGCATGCTAGCGCTCAGTATGCCGCGGCTTTTAACAGAAAAATAAGAGCGATTCATGTTCATCATGGATTGTCCGAAAACGCCGATGCTTGGGCTCAGCATGCGCAGACCTTGTGTGAGCAATTATCTGCAGAGCTTGCCATTACCATTGATTGTATTATCGAAAAAGTACAACTGGGTCATTGCTCTGACGGCATAGAGCAGGCCGCTCGCTTAGCGCGTTATCAGATTTTTGAAAAGCACTGTAATCATAATGATGTGTTATTGCAGGGGCATCATTTGGATGATCAAATTGAAACCTTTTTTATGCGCGCCCTTCGAGGTAGCGGTTTAACCGGTTTAGCCAGTATTCCTAAACAAAGAAATTTATCCCGAACGAATACCTGCCCAATATTACGGCCGTTACTCAGCATCGAAAAATCTCAGCTTATTGATTACGCTAAAGATCAGCAGCTTAATTGGGTGGAGGATGAATCGAATCAAGACTCTGCGCTTGACAGAAATTGGTGGCGCAATGAACTGTTGCCACAAATCTGGCAACGTTATCCTAAGCAAAAACAATCTCTATCTCGAACGATCAGTACTGTTCAGCATGAGCAGCGTTTATTACAGCAATTGATTCTTGATGAAATAGTTGCAAAGGGTACGTTGCAATCATCTGCTTATAAAATACACCCGGCGTTAAAAAATATTCCCAATTTCGATTTATTATTAATACGGAAAATGGATCAAGCAACAGGTTTGAATTATGTGCGAGCTTGGCTTGCTCAGCATGTAGATATTTTACCGTCTGCCCTACAAATGCAGACTCTCTATGTTGATATGATCCAAGCTCAACCTGATGCTGAACCTCGATTTACCTGGTCTTCTTCTATTTTATATCGTTATCAGAATCGTTTGTGTTTAGTGAATGCAGCAATATTGAATGGCGCCGTTGCTGCCTTTAATGATTGGCAAGGCCAAGACCTTAAGTACTTTAACGGATTATTGACTTGCGAAGAGGCAATCGCTGACTTCGCTTTAAAGCCGGGACAATACCGCTTAAAAAACTGGCAAGCAGGCGATGTTGCTAAGCCTGCTGGTCGTTCGACACGTAAGATGAAAAAGTGGTGGCAAGATTATTCTGTGCCAAGCTGGGCTCGAGAACATTGGCCCATTATTGTCAATAAAGAGACAAATGAAATAGCCGCTGTTCCAGGGTTATTTGTTTGTCAGGATAATTGTGTAAGCTCCGGTCAGCCTGGCTGGTTGGTTGATTATAAGGTGGTATTAAAATGAATAGAGAATTGGACGCCTGAGCTGAAATAATAATATGAATCGATATTTTCAGAAAACTGCTGGTATTGTGTTGTCTTCATCTTATTGGCGTTTTTAGCAGTATCTGCCGATGTGAATCAACAGGTATTGCACATAGAGGCTAGTGTATCGATTGCACAGCCAAAGAAGGTTTAGTCGATTATACTTTTTTACTCATCTACTAATTCTTTTCAATACTTCAAAAATACTCCATAAAACCCCCAATAACCTATATCAAATACCATCTTGATTAGACGCTATCATTGCAATTTGAGTGCGTTAAATTTACTAAGTGGTGGTGGCGATTAATGTAAGGCTGCACTTCTTTTTTTACGGTTCATTAATTCAATTTTTACGAGTTTGGGTGATTTAATTAAAACGTAAAGCTAATAATGAAGTGTGAGCCCGTCGTAATTACCTATTTTTAATATGGTAATGGTGGCGTTTGGTTTGCTTATCCTTTCAAGGAATAATTATATGATGAATGTCCTTTTGTCAGTTCGACTATTAATCAGCATATGGCTCTCGTTATGTCCAGTTTAGTTAGCGCTGCAGATGACAATGAGGTGGCCACACCAAGTCCTGATAACAATGGTGATGGTATTGCAGGTTACACCGATACCGACTCTGATAATGATGGTGTATTCGATGAAGATGAAATAGGTGCTGACCCACAGAATCCTAAAGATACTGATGGCGATGGTATTCCTGATATTGCTGACCCTGTGAACAGTGGTGCAGGTGAAAAGGGTGGTGATAGTGACGGTGACGGCGTAGCAGACGCAGATGAATGTGAGATATTTCCTAATTGTTCGGACAGTGATAATGATGGCCTCGCCGATTATCTTGACGAAGATTCATCGCCTGCGATTATCAACTCGAATCCTGACACTACTTCCAAACAAAATCTTGGTAAAATCAAGACGGGTGTTCATGGCGCGGGTAGTCTTCATTGGGGTTTTGCTTTGATGCTTGCGTCATTGAGTGCGAGTGCTGAATGGTGGGATGAAATGGATCTTTATGCTGGTGCCGGTATTGGCCAAAGCTATTTAGACCCTAGTCTTGGGGGAAGTGGCTATAGCATTGATGATCATACGCAAAGTGCTTGGAAGCTAACGGCGGGTGGGATTGGAATGATCATATCTCGGTTGAGGGTTATTACAGTGAACTAGGTAGTGTGAAGCTTAATCCTGATGCTAAATAGGCTATAGAATGATGGGGGGTAATGCTATGTTGCATAACTGGGCGTATGGCGACGAACGCATGGAAGCATCGCGTTATACGCTAAGGCAGGCCTTAACCACATGGCGAATAATGGCAATAGTGTTAGCTACGAAAAGAACAATACCATGCAGTTATTGGGTGGTATTGGGGCTGAGGTTTATCTACCGCGTAAGTTTAGTGTTCGTTTTGAAATTGAATCGTATGACACCGATGCTGCTTTGCTGTCATTAAACTTAGTGAAGCGGCTTCAGGTCCTAGTATTGTTATGCTAGCCCCGTTGTTCTTGATTCAGATTTAGACGGTTTGCTAGATGCAGAAGATCAGTGTCCAAGTGTCCTAAAGGAACACCTGTAGATGAAGTAGGCTGCTCCAAAGTTGATAAGAAAATGGACGATCTGGTTACTAAATTGCAGTTTGAGAGCAACTCGTATTTATTAACAAAAATCAGTGAAACAGACTTAAATGAAATTGCTGGTCTGTTAGTGAATTACCCTAATGTTAACATTGAAGTGCAGGCAGACAGTGATGATTTGGGTTCGCCTCGCTATAATAAAATGCTATCGCAGATGCGAGCTGATTCTGTTGTACGGTATTTGGAAGGAAAAAATATTGTTCGATCTCGTTTAAATGCTATTGGGTTTGGTGAAGAGCAGCCTATTGCAGATAATGATGCGTCAGCAGGGCGAGAAAAAAATCGTCATGTCGAATTCGTACGCAAGCAACCTTGAGTCAATCATTGAAAAATTGTAGTTGTAATATGTTTGAACTCTAATAAGTGATTTCAAACAATGCACATTACCCAGCTAGGCCATCAGTATTTATATTATTTTTTCTTAATGTTTTTTAATACTTTTTTGGTTACTAACTTATCCCCCAACGATTATTCAATAAACGCATGTTATGTAATCACTCCAATATCTGAAAAATATTGTCATAATGCGTTAAGTTTACATCTACATGACTCTATGATTACTTTTTGTAAGTGCCTAATATCGTAAAATCAGCTCAATATTTGATCGAAACTTTCAAAGCGTTATTCGATAAATTGCAAAATTAATAAAAAATTAAGACTAATAATGACAATGCAAAACTTTTGAGATTGCATCATTTTAATACTTCAGTATTGCGCACATACGGATACTTACTTCTTGGGGAATAAATATATGGTAAACGTCGTTTCAGCAATTCGATTAGTCATAGGAATAACATTTTTAGTTATATCGCATCTTGCTAGCGCCTTGGTAATTAATAATGGTTTGGCAAGTAGCGAAGTTAATTATTTTAGCGTCGATGTGTTAACAGCTGGAAGTACTAAAACAGTCAGAATTACTGATCCGAGTTTTACTCGCGTGGGCGAAGACATCATTCATGCGTATGAACTTTATGTTGTCATCGATGGTATTTCAACAAAACTCAGCGATAATGGTAGCTATCCTGAATTGGTTTCAGAAAACAAGGTAAGTAGTTCAGGATCTTTTACGGGTCCTAATGGTAATGCCATTGTATGGGTGGTTGAGAGTTTTATCCAAAAAGGCGCAGTAGAAATGCGCAATGTTGTTTCTTTTGAAACAATCGATGGAACCCTAGGTAATATACAAGTTATTCAATATTTGGATCAAGATGTTAATGGATCTTATGATGATGTTTTCTTCTCTCGAGGTAGTTATGGTGAAAAAAATATAGAATTATTTACCTTAGATGATGATGATCCGATAGCCATCGGCGTTAGTCAAAGTGGCGCTCAACATGTTGATCAAGGTTTGATGAATGCAACTTTTGCTGGGTGGTCAGCTTGTATATTTCGTAGTTATGGCGGAAATCCTTTAGAAGATGGACTGACAACTTATACTCAATCGGGTGAAATATGCCCCGTATTGAATTTACTTGATACTACTCATCCTGACACTGATGACGATGTCGATGACGTAAAAGGACCAGCGGATATACATACTGTCATGGCTTGGAGTGTTGAAGCCGGTACAGCAGAATCAATTATTATCACTATTCTAGGAGGTGTGCCTGATGCTGGTGTTGTGTTGGCCGTTGATGATTATAATGAGCTTGTTAGTCCCAATACTCAGCTAGTTTTAGACTTTTTAGACGTTTTAGAAAATGATATCGCGCTCGATACTCCCATTCGTCTACTAATTGATGGAACCATTGTAAATGATGGAACCACTGTAAATGATGGAACCACTGTATATGATGGAACCACTGTATATAATGGAACCATTACCGTTGACGGTACCAACATCACTTATACGCCAACCCTAGGGTTTAAGGGTCT
The DNA here is from genome assembly GCA_051275515.1 of Oleispira sp. Classification (GTDB taxonomy): domain Bacteria; phylum Pseudomonadota; class Gammaproteobacteria; order Pseudomonadales; family Oceanobacteraceae; genus Oleispira. Next base: position 22,822 of record JBNMOT010000025.1, read on the forward strand.
AGGTGGTTTTGACTATACAATAATAGATAATTCAGGAGATGAAAGTACTGCAACTGTGTATGTATGTGTCTTTGAAGATCTGGACCATCCTTGTTATCCAGAGCCTCCCTGCGATACCTGTCCTGCTGGTCCTACTGGTCCTGCTGGTCCTGCTGGTCCTGCTGGTCCTGCTGGTCCTGCTGGTCCTACTGGTCCTACTGGCGATACGCCTTCGCCTTCGCCGCCTGATGCTGCTCCCGAACAAGACCTTGGTGAAATTAAGACGGGTCTTGATGGAGCGGGTAGTATTCATTGGGGTTTCGCCTCGATACTGGCACTGCTTGTGATGCTTCGCCGTAAATCAGCCGTATTAATTGCCGTGCCTATGGTGTTGGCTTCATTGTCAGCCAATGCTGAGTGGTCCGATGAAGCGAACCTGTATGTGGGTGCGGGTATCGGTCAAAGTCGTTTAGATCCCAGTCTTGAAGATAGTAGCTATAGCATTGATGATAATTCGCCAAGGGCTTGGAAGCTAACGGGGGGTCTGGATCTAAATGATTACATATCTGTTGAGGGTTACTACAGTGATTTAGGCAGTGTGAAGCTAAATCCTGATGGTGAAATAAGTTATCAGATGTTAGGTGCCAATGCGATGCTAAATATGTGGGCTTACGGAAATGGAAGGGAAAAAGGAAGTATTGCTCTTTATGCTAAGGCAGGCGTTAACCATATGACAAACGATAGTAGTGACGTAGGTTATGATAAACTCAATACTACTCAATTAATGGGTGGCATTGGGGTTGAGGCTTATTTTCCCAGTAAGATTAGTGTGCGTTTTGAAATTGAATCTTACGACACGGATGCCTCACTGGTTTCTTTAAATTTGGTCAAACGATTTGGGTTTGAATCAAAAAAAGTAAAACAAAAAGAATTTATTGTCATGGTCAACTCACTGGTTTCTTTACACTTGGATAAACGATTTGAGCTTGAATCAAAAAAAGTAGAACAAGAAAAATTTGTTGCCATGGTCGACTCACTGCCTGAAACGGCATCAGGTCCTGGCGTTGTTATGTTGGCGCCTGTTGTGCTTGATTCAGATTTAGACGGTCTGTTAGACGATGATGATGAATGTCCTCATACACCAAAAGGCATGAGAGTTGATAATATAGGGTGTGCGACTTTTATAGGTGAAGTAAGTAATTTGATTTCCAATGTGCAGTTCGAAATCGACTCATCAATAATAACAGAGCCTAGCAGAATGGTCTTGAACAAAGTTGCTGATATGCTGCTGAGCTATACTAGTATTGACATAGAGGTACAGGCACACAGTGATAATATGGGTTCGGCTGTTCATAATAAGTCACTCTCGCAGAGACGGGCAAAGTCGGTTGTGACATATTTGACTGAAAAGAGCATTGTAGAATCTCGCTTCAGGTCATTTGGTTTTGGTGAAGAACAGCCCATTGCAGATAATAATACAAAAGCTGGACGAGCGATTAATCGTCGCGTTGAATTTAAGTTAAAGCAACGTTAAACAGATGGGATAGAATTTTAGTGTGTGCGAATCTTGAATAAACGTAGCTTATTTCGAAAATGACTTAGAGCAAGCCAAGGTTACAATTCCTTGGCTTGAAGAATGTGGATATCAAAACGAACATTTCTTTAGAGTACGAACTTTATTGACCGCCAGAGCAGGGTTGGTCAAAAGACCAGTCGACGTCTTAGTGAGATGGTAATGTTCTTTCGCATGATCTTCTTTCTCTTATGACATTTTTGTGAGCCTTAGTGAATCAGTTGGGTTCATTGGGTCTTTTACTTTTAGATACTGAATATTTTTTATAAGGAAGTTCTTTACTGCAGTTGAGACTGGGTGATGAAGAACCCAGTAATAATTCTAAGTTAGTCAGTCGTCTGTTTAAGCTTTATTCGCTAAGAAAAAATAACCACATAAGAAGCACGCAGTATTGATTTTAGGCTACATTTTGTAGGTGTTGCTTAAAGACGATTAAATAGCTAAATAAACTCTAAATCTTTTTCTAGCAGGACCATTTTATTTTAACTTAAGGACTTTGACATCCGTTAAGTCTGCAAAGCAGGTTGATGAAAAGTTATACCTTAGACTTGCTGTTGCGCTTCAACTTGTTGGTCTAATATTCTACAAATTTCGTTTTGAATATGAAGGCATAACTCAGGGTCGCTGATAGGGTCGTCATGACAGTCTGAGATAAAGAAAATATCTGAAATACGCTCACCCTCCGTCATAATTTTAGCACTGTGCATAAGCAGGTTATGGGTCATGAAAAACTCTCCCATGCGCGCTAATAAACCAGGGCGATCGGCTGCAATTACTTCTAGTACTGTGCGCATCATGACGGGGTCATTGCTGAGCGTTACCTGAGTAGGGATTTGAAAGTGCTTGAGTTGACGTGGTGTGCGGCGCTGAATTACCGAACTGTATTCTTCGGGTGTGGAGAGTGCGTGGGTTAGCGTATTTTTGATTTGATTGATGCGTACTGGATCATTACCAATAGAATCCCCATTTTCATCTAAGACAATGTAGGTATCAACCGCGTTGCGGTTATTGGAGGTCATAATACGTGCGTCTTGAATGCTTAGGTTAAGCTGATCTAAGGTAGCGGTTGTTACTGCAAAAAGGTTGGGGTGATTCTTCATAAAGATAAATATTTGAGTCGCCCCCTCAAAGTCTATGTCACTGGTTTCTCTAATCGCAACTAATGGCGACTCGCTGGAGCCGTGATCTGTAATGATTTGGGTGTGCCATATAATATTTTCGGCGCCCTCACGTAAGAAGTAATCATCACCAGGTTCATCCCAAATAGCTAAAGCATGAGCTTCGTCTATGCCGAGCTTTTCTAATTCGTAAATTGCTTCATATTGAATTGCGCTAACGAATTGATCTTTCCCCATCGAATTATTTAAGCCTCTGCGAAAGGCTTGTTTAGTATTGTAAAATAATGTGCGCATTTGTTCCGCGCGCCATCCCGTCCACAGTTTAGGGTTCGTACTAGCAATGTCGGCGACGGAAATTAAAAATAAATGCTGCAGGTGATCGATGTCACCTACTTCTAGGGCGAACTGATAAATATCTTCTGGATTATTAATATCAATACGCTGTGAGGCTTGTGACATTAATAGATGGTTACGTACTAGCCATTCAACCATGTCAGCATCGTACTTGTTCAGCTTGTGCTGGCGACAAAATGCTGCAGCAATTTCAGCCCCAGCAACGTCATGCTCTACGCGATACATTTTTCCTACATCATGAAGTATTGCCGTTATGTAGAGCACTTCTTTACGTTTAATTTTATGAATTAAGTTGTTAGCAACAGGGAAGTGTTCTTTTTCATCGGCATGTCGGTAACGGCGCAGCATCTGAACCATGCGAAGGCTGTGTTCATCGACGGTATAGATATGAAATAGATCATACTGCATGTGGCCAATAATACTGCCAAAGTCAGGAATGTAACGACCTAAAATACCGTAGCGCATCATGCGTTTTAAGGTGCTTGAAATTTCTAAGTTGTTTCTAAGAAATTGCATAAAAAGATCATTGTGCAGAGGTTTTTCGCGAAAATTTTTATTAATTAATTCTCGATGGTCGTGCAGTGCGCGAATGGTGCTTGAGTGCATGCCTTTGATGTTGTCACGTTTCGCAAACTCTACAAATATACGTAATAGAAGTTCTGGTTTGTTCGCAATTCTTTTGGGGTCGGTTAAGCGAATATCGCCATTGCAAATATACAGATCATCATCAATGGGTTCGATATGGTCTTCACTGGAATCTCCAAAAATATCATCTTTAATATGGTGAAGCAGCATGTCGGTGAGTTCGGTGAGCGCGAGTTGATGACGATAAAATTGCAACATCATGTGTTCTACACCCAGCATTTCTTCATCGTCACTGAAACCTAAAATTTCAGAAATATCTATTTGTAAATCAAACAGCAGGCGATCTTCTTCTCTATTGGTCACCATGTGCAGCGCGTAGCGTAACTGCCATAAAAATTCTGTGCTGCGTTGGTATTGGTTCAATTCAAATTGAGTTAAAAATTTGTATTGCTTTAATTCTGCCAATTCTTCATGCCGGAAGTGGCGCATTGCCATCCAGTTAATGGTTTGGATGTCACGTAGAGTGCCTGGGGAGTTTTTTACGTTAGGCTCTAAGTTGTATTCAGTATCTTCATGTTTTGCATGACGTTTTTTTAGCTCTTCCCACTTGGCGGCAAAAAACTCAGGCCCAGACCAAATAATGCGTGGGTCAGTTCTTTCTTCCAGTTGCGGTAGTAGTGATTTTTCCCCTGCAAGGGTTCTAGCTTCCATCATGTTAGTAATGATGGTTAGGTCTTTTTTGGCTTCGCTAACACATTCGTCCAGCGTACGGACGCTGTGACCGATATCAAGTTTCAAATCCCATAAGAGCGTTATAAAACTTTGTAATGCCTCTTTGTGTTTATCGAACGCGCTCTCGTTTTCTAATACAATTAATAAATCAATATCGGAGTGTGGCTGCAGTTCACCACGCCCATAACCGCCGACAGCGAGTAATGATATGGTATCTTTACCATCGTAATTGTCATTAAAGCCAGAGTGCTGCCAGAGACAGAATAATATTTGATCGACGAGGTTGGAGCGATGGGCAACTAGGGTCGTGGCGTCGAGTGTTTCGCGAAAATAATTATGACACTGTTGTTTTATATCTGCGAGCAGTGGCTTAATAACAGGAAGGGGTGAAATGGCCGTTTTTAGTTGCAGAAGTAATGCTTCGTTGTTAATGCGAGGAAGCTCTAACGTTGTTTTATCTACGGCCATCGTTGTCAAAATCTATACCCTAACTTGTTACTGTTATTAAGCTGATTGTTAAACCGATTATTTGCTCTGCTATTTAAGGCTATGACTGAGGTAGCTGTTTACCAGAACTGGGTCTCTTCTTTACGGCGTGTTAACACATCGACACCATCCTCTGTGACCAAGCAAGTATGCTCAAACTGGGCACTCGGCTTGCGGTCTTTAGTGACCACCGTCCAACCGTCAGGGAGTTGTTTATTAAAACGCTTTCCTTGATTTACCATGGGTTCAATCGTAAACGTCATTCCCGGTAATAGCTCCATACCGGTTCCTGCTTTGCCGTAATGTAGAACTTGAAATCCATCTTCATGAAATTCACTGCCAATGCCGTGACCACAATACTCGCGAACGATCGAGTAGTGATTACTTTCAGCATACTGCTGAATGATGGCACCAATATCCCCTAAGCGACAGCCTGGTTTAACTAAGGCAATTGCCTTGTACATGCTTTCTTGGGTGATATCGACTAAACGTTGCAATGGCGCAGATGCTTCACCAATAAAGAACATTTTACTGGTGTCGCCGTGATAACCATCTTTAATAACGGTGATATCGATGTTAATGATATCGCCTTTTTTGAGTATCTTGTCATTCGGGATGCCGTGGCAAATTACGTGATTGACAGACGTGCAGATAGACTTGGGAAAACCATGGTAATTCAGGGGTGCTGGAATCGCGTCTTGTACATCGACTATGTAATTATGGCAGAGTGTATTGAGCTCATCCGTGGATATACCCGCAACGACATGCTCTTCGATCATTTCCAGTACTTCCGCAGCCAGCCGTCCGGCAATACGCATTTTTTCAATTTCTTCAGCTGTTTTTACAAATTTGGACATATTTTTCCGCTTGTATTTCCGCTTGTACGATGAATTCGATTAACTTACTTACGTGTGAACATAATTAATCGGATCATTATACGCTCATGTTGAGGTTTTATAAACGGGGCAAATACGACATTAAAGCGAGTCTTAAAAGAGATTTATCTTTATTTGTATCGGTTAAAATGATATAAAGCGCGGCTGATTGGGCCTATCTTGCCTCAGAACTTAGGAATACCTTCTTAAATGCTTTGCTTGATACTTGATCAGTAAATAATACACACACACATCATAACAGTGTTGCGGGGTGCCGAAAGGTCGCGGTATTGGATGTGTGGAGGCTCAACCCAAACTAAATTAAGGTAGTTATATTATGGCGCAAGTAAATATGCGTGACCTGCTTAAAGCAGGCGTTCACTTTGGACACCAAACTCGTTACTGGAACCCTAAAATGGGTAAGTACATTTTTGGTGCTCGCAACAAGATTCATATCATCAACTTGGAACACACTGTTCCTGCATTAAATAATGCATTGAAGTTGATCGAAAGCCGCACTTCTGGCAACAACAAAGTATTGTTTGTTGGAACTAAGCGTGCAGCAAGTAAAATCATCCAACAACAAGCAGAGCGCGCTGGCCAGCCATACGTTGCTCACCGCTGGTTGGGTGGTATGTTGACTAACTATAAAACTATTCGTCAATCTATTAAGCGTTTTCGCGATTTAGAAGCCCAAAAAGCTGACGGTACTTTTGAGCAGTTGACTAAGAAAGAAGCGTTGATGCGTGCCCGTGAAATGGACAAGCTAGAACGTTCTATTGGTGGTATCAAGGACATGGGTGGTTTGCCTGATGTTGTTTTCGTAATCGACGTTGACCACGAGCGCATCGCGATTCAAGAAGCAAACAAGTTGGGTATCCCAGTTGTTGGTATCGTTGATACTAACTCTAACCCAGATGGTATCGATTACGTTATTCCTGGTAACGATGATGCGATCCGTGCAATCGAGATCTACGCCACAGCAGTTGCTGATGCAGTTCTTGAAGGCAAGCAAGTAACGGCTGCTGATAAAGGCGAAGTTGCTGAAGAGAAAGCTGAGCCAGCGGCTGAGTAATTTCGAAGCTTCATCATAAAAAAAGGGGCTTGCCCCTTTTTTTTTGATCATTATTTTAAAGCTTTGTTGAAAGACGAGGCTTTGTACATTATTAAATACTGGACATTAAGGACTCTTCCTATGGCACGTATATCTGCACTATTGGTTAAAGAATTACGCGAGCGCACTGGCTTGGGTATGATGGAATGTAAAAAAGCTTTAGCAGCTAA